>JAKONR010000073.1 GCA_022701825.1 Hymenobacteraceae bacterium
CCAGCGTATGCCGCACCCCGTTTTTCAGAAAAACCGCCCCGCGCTGAGTATCGGACTGTTGGGCTACCTGCTGCTAGCCGCCGCGCCCGCCCGCGCCCAAACGCCATTAGGCCAGCCCTCACTCGACGAGGCTAAGGTGCAGGTGTGGTGCGCCACGGCGCGCTTTGTATACGAAGACGCCGGCCGGCCCAACCTCAAACGCAGTCTGCGCTGCGAGGGCGGCCTGCCCGCGCTGGCCACCAGCCTGCGGCCCGACAGCCTGCGCGTGTATTCGCTGCTGTACCAGCCTATTGAGGACAAAGGCAAGATTTATAAGGGCTTGAAGGATAACCCGGCCCGGCTCAACGCGCTGGTGAAAGCCATCGTGGCGAAGCTGAAATCGTCGCCCGCCCGGCAGCGCGACCCCGCCCGCCTGGCCCGCCTGCAAGTGCTCGAAAAGCGCCTCACCGACTACGTGCTTACGGGCCTGCCCCCCGGCAACGGCCGCGACGATGCCGCCCCCGACGCCGACACCAGCGCCAGCGCCGCCACCGGCCCCGCCGAAGCCGCCGAGGCCGCCGGCTTTGGTACGGAGGCGGCCCGCGCGGCGGCCACCGGCCCCACCGAGCCGCTGCTCAACCGGCTGTTTGCGCCGCTGGCGCTGATTCTGAGTATTCTAAGCCTGGTGCTGTTTGCGGTGCTGCGGGCCAGCATGGGCCGCGAACTGCGCCAGCTGCGGCGCCTGGCCAGCCTGGCCCCCGAGCTTAGCCCCACCCAGCAGCGGCAGGTCGAGGAATTGGTGGCGCGCCGCGTGGCCGAAACTCTGCGCGAGCGCGAAGCCGGGCCGACTACTGACGCATCCCTGACGGGAAATTAAAAATGGTAAATTAAAAATTTGATAAACAGATTTTTAATTTATCGTGTATCATTTTTAATTCTTCCTTTGTCCTCGTATTAGGCAAGACCTTATTTTCGATTTCCGATGAAAACAACTGTTATTTCCACCGCTACTGCCGTGCTGCTGCTGGCGGCTTGCCGCACCACGCCGCCGCCCCAGGCCGGTATTTCGCCTTCTAAAGCCACTTCGGGCCGCGACCGCATGACCGAGCCGGCCACCGCCGAGCGCCTGCACCCCACCGCTACTCCTACCGCCTTGACCTACCCCCAAACGCGCCGCGACGCGCACACCGACGATTACTTCGGCACCACCGTGGCCGACCCCTACCGCTGGCTCGAACAGCTCGACTCGCCCGAAACCAAGGAGTGGGTGACGGCTGAAAATAAGGTAACCTTCGACTACCTCAGCCGCATTCCGTTTCGCGACAAGGTGCGCGAGCGCCTCACCAAGCTCTGGAACTACGAGCGCTACGGCGTGCCCAGCGTGGAAGGCGACTTGCTGATTTTCAGTAAGAACGATGGCTTGCAGAACCAGGCCGTTATCTACGCCGTGAAAAAAGGCGAGCCGCTCGAAAGCGCGGTGGTGCTGCTCGACCCCAATAAGTTCTCGGCCGACGGCACTACCGCCCTGGCCGGGATGCACTTCAGCAACGACCACCGCTACCTGGCCTATGCCACCAGCGGCGGCGGCTCGGACTGGCAAAAAGTGCACCTGCTCGACATGCAAACCCGCCAGCCCCTACCCGACGAGCTAAACTGGGTGAAGGTATCGGGCGTGTCGTGGGCCGGCAAAGGCTTCTATTACAGCGGCTACGACGCGCCCAAGGCCGGCGAAAACAGCCTGGCCGGCAAAAACGAGTACCACAAAGTGTACTACCACAAGCTCGGCACGCCGCAAACCGCCGATAAGCTCGTGTACGAAGACAAAACCAAGGCGCTGGGCTTCCGCATCGCGGGCGTGACGGACGACGAGCGCTTCCTGTTTTTGAACCTCACCGATAGCAAGGCCGATGGCAACAAGCTGCTGGTGCGCGACCTCAAAGACCCCAAGCAAGCGGCCACTTGGACGACTGTGCAAACCAGCTACGAGTTTGACACGAGCGTAATCGGCAACGTGGGCGGCGAGCTGCTGGTGTATACCAACGACCACGCGCCCAACTTCAAAGTGGTGCGCATCGACCCCAAAAAGCCCCAGCCGGCCAGTTGGAAAACGGTTATCCCGGAGGCCAAGGAGAAGCTCGAAGGCACTAGTCAGGCCGCCGGCTTTTTGCTGGCTACTTACCTGCACGATGCCAGCTCGCAGGTGAAAGTGTATACTGAAGCCGGTGAATACAAGCACGATGTAGAGCTGCCGGCCATCGGCACGGCGGCGGGCTTCGGCGGGCGGCGCACCGACAAGGACTTGTACTACGCCTTCACGTCGTTCACGTACCCGACCACCATTTACAAGTACGACCCGGCCACCAACCAGAGCACCGTTTTCAAGGCGCCGAAGGTGGACGTGAACCCCGCCGAGTACCTGACTACGCAGGTGTTTTACGCCAGCAAGGACGGCACGAAAATTCCGATGTTCATCACCCACAAAAAAGGGGTGAAGCTCAACGGCAAAAACCCGACGTATCTGTACGCCTACGGTGGCTTTAATGTGAGCCTGACGCCCGGCTTTTCGGCCGCGCGCATGCTGTGGCTGGAAAATGGCGGGGTGCTCGCCATTCCTAACCTGCGCGGCGGCGGCGAGTACGGCGAGGCCTGGCACAAGGCCGGCATGACGCCCAATAAGCAGAACGTATTCGACGACTTTATCGCGGCGGCCGAGTACCTGAAAGTGCTCAATTACACCGACGCCGACCACCTCGCCATCGCGGGCGGCTCGAACGGCGGCCTGCTCGTGGGTGCCACCATGACGCAGCGGCCCGACCTCTGCAAAGTAGCCTTCCCGGCCGTGGGTGTGATGGATATGCTTCGCTACCAGAAATTTACCATTGGCTGGAACTGGGCGCCCGAGTACGGCACTTCCGACGACAAGGCGCAGTTTGCGAACCTCTACCGGTTCTCGCCGCTCCACACGCTCAAGCCCGGCACCAGCTACCCGGCTACCCTCATCACCACCGCCGACCACGACGACCGCGTGGTGCCGGCGCACTCCTTTAAGTTTGCCGCCGCCCTGCAAGCCGCCCAGGCCGGCAACAACCCCACCCTCATCCGCATCGACGTGAACGCCGGCCACGGCGCGGGCAAAAGCACCAAGCTGCAAATCGACGAGTGGGCCGACATCTGGAGCTTCGCCTTTTACAACATGGGCGTGAACCCGATGGGCAAGTAGCGTAGGTAGCTAGCGTAAAGAGCAAGGGGATGATGCTGTTCGAAAAGTTTGAACAGCATCATCCCCTTGCTCTTTACGCTAGCTACTCTACTACCTCCAGCACGGTGCGGAAAGAGACGTAATTCCCCTTGAATTTCTTATCCATTTCTGCAATAAGCGCGGGCGCGAAGTGCTCCTGGTACGCCTCTAGCTGCTCCAGGCTCACGGCAAAATACTGGGCGGCGTAGGTGATGCCGTCGTCTTCCTCGTTGAGCAGGCGCAGCAGGCTGCTCTTGATGAAGCAGCCGGTGCCGACTACTTCGGCCATGTGGTGCTCGCGCATATAAGCCACCCATTCGTCGGCAATGCGCGGTTCGAGGCTGGTCGTTACGTTGTAAAGAATCATGAGATAAATGGTTGAATGGCTGGGTAGTTGAATTGGTGAATGGGTGAATTATTGGGTAGTTGAATTGTCGGGTGGCCTTTCCGTGCAACCATTCACCGGTTCAACCATTCAGCAACCTAACTCACACCCGCATGTGGTCAAACTGGAAGTCGTTGATGCGGGCCTGAATGTCTTTGGGCGACAGCTTTTCGCGGGCGGCGGCCTGGGCCAGGGCGGGTAGCTCCAGGTCGCCGGCCAGGCGCAGGGTCAGAATCTGCTTGAGCGTCAGGTCTTTCTCAATAGTGGCGAAGCGCTGGCCGCTGACCTCGAAGTAGCGCTGCCGCACTTCGAGGCGGGCGAGGCGGTTTTGCAGCGTGAGGGCGTAGTGCTGGCGCATCATGCCAAGGGCCACGAAGAACAGCAGCGTAACGGCAGCCAGCGAAAACCAGAGCCGCGAAATTTCGGAGTCGTCGCCAGCCACGCCAACGTAGCGCCGGATGGTATAAACGACCATGACCAGCGTGAGCGGCAGCAAGATAAAATGGTGCAGCGGGTAGTAGCGAACGGGGTTTTTGGCGGCCATAGTGGGCAAAGAAAGAAAGGAAATAAGCCAAACGAAAAAACTCCGGCCGGGGCCGGAGTTTTTACTAAAAAAGGTGTGGGCGCGGGCCGGAGCCTACGATTTGCGGGCCTCTTTTTCGGCTTTTTTCTGGGCTTTCATTTGGGCTTTGGCGGCTTTTTCCTGCTCGCGGGCCACTTTGGCTTGTTGGTCCTGCATTTTCAGCTGCTCCTTTTGCTGCTTGGCCTGCTCGCGCTGCTGCTTCATTTGCGATTTGAGGTCGCGGGTTTGGCTGCGCTGCGCGTTGAGCTCGCGCTTGGCGTCTTTGGCCGACTGCTCGGCGGCTTTGCGCTGGTCGCGCTGCTGGTCGTAAGCGGCTTTGGCATCCTGGGCGGTCTGCTGGGTAGCGGGCGTGGCCAGGTTGGGGTCGGGGGTCGTGGTTTGGGCGTGGGCCGTGGTGGCGGCCAGGCTGGCTACGGCGAAGGCGGCCAGCAAAAATACTTTTTTCATGAAGATAAGGTGAGCAGCTAATTAGCTGACAATCACTTAAACGTAGTAGGGTAGCGCAAAGGTTTTGCGGGCCACTTAGAAAAAGCCAAAATAGCCGCCCCGCCCCACCTCGCGCGCCTACTACCGGGCGTGGGCCAACGCGGGCGTGGCCTCGGCGCAGCCACTGCGGCAGCCGTCGGGCAGTTCACTGTCTTCGACCTGCACCGTGCTGTGGTGGATGTGAAACTCGCGCAGCAGCCCAGCCGCGAGGTCGGCCAGCCAGGCGGCGTCGGCCCCGCCGGGGCGCACAAGGTGGGCCATCAGGGCCGTGTCGTGGCCGTCGCTGCTCATGCTCCAGATATGCAGGTCGTGCAGGCTCTGCACGCCCGGCCGGCTCAGCAAAAACTGCCGAACCTGCTCCAGGTCAATACCATCGGGCACGGCCTGCAAGCCCAGCCGGATGGTATCGCGCAGCAACCCCCACGAGCCCACCGCGATAACCACCAGCAGCCCCAGGCTGATAATGGGGTCGAGCCAAACCCAACCGGTGAAGTAGGTAATGGCCCCGCCCACCACCACGCCCAGGCTCACGAGCGCATCGGTGAGCATGTGCAGGTAGGCGCCGCGCACGTTCACGTCGCCTTTTTGGCCCGCCCGAAACAGCCAGGCCGTGAGACCGTTGATAACGATACCCGTGCCCGCTAGCAGCATCACCGCACCGCTTTTCACGGGCTCGGGGTGGCGCAGGTGGTCGATGGTTTCCCACAAAATGAAGCCCAGCGCGCCGTAGAGCAGCGCGGCATTCAGCAGGGCCGCCTGAATGGTGGCCCCCCGGTAGCCAAACGTGTAGCGCCCCGTGGCCGGCCGGCCCGCCAGCCAGGCCGCACCCCAGGCCAGGACCAGGCTCAGCACGTCGCTCAGGTTGTGGCCGGCATCGGATAGCAGCGCGGTGGAGTTGGCCCACAGTCCACCGATGGTTTCGACCACAACAAAGGCCAGATTCAGCCCGATGCCCAGGGCAAAGGCGGCGCTGAACTTGCCCCCGGCCGGCGGGGCAGCGTGGACGTGGCCGGCGTGCGAGTGGTCGTGGTGGCTGTGAGGCATAAAAAAGCAATAGGCTAGCTCAGCTAAACGCAGAACAGCGCGCTTAGATTCTGGTGTGTCATAAATTACTTGTAGCTAGATAGTTGTGTTTCGTGCGGGCATTTGGGGCCATCCATGACAAACCGTTTAAGTGCAGGTACTTCCGTGATAATACCTCGAGAATTCAGGCGCTGCACGAGTAAAACGTCAAGCTGTAGCTGGTCGCCTAGCTGGCTGATAGCTGCTAGGGCGCTCATGTCACCTTGTGGGCCTTGAATCGTCTTTTCGGCAAGTTGGCCCGGTGCCAGTTCCACGGCTTTGGCCTGTCGCAGCAGAGTAGCTTGGAACCGGGCTATCCGGTAGCGCGCATCCTCGGGCAAAATGGCCGCAAAGTCTGGGTCAGGAATGGCTCTAAAGGTTATTGTCCGCCTATACCCCGGCCTTTCAGATGGCCCTTTGCAGATACTAGCATCACAGCCGCCATTATAGCATTTAATTATGGGTAGGGGCGGTGGCACCGCCTTAAACTCGTGCCGAAATACTAATTGGTGCCCCCGATAAGCCCATAGCACTACTACCGGAGCCGTAGGCACCAGCAGCACTAAGTGTTGCCTGGTATCAAGGTGCACGGCAGCGCCCGTGGCCTTGAAGCGGGTAGGGGCTGGCCGGCCGTGCGGTAGGGTAAGTGGGTTTTGGCAATCCAGAAACAGCGTGATGGAATCGGGATGTACATTCCAAGGCACTCGCTGCGCCACCCGCCGCACCCATACCGTCGTGGTGGTGTCGGGCTGCCGAAGTATGTGGGCAGAGTCAGCTGGCGTGCCCCCATCTGCTATCCCGCCCCAACGCTCTGTGCGCGTGCTGTGGCTGACCAACCGCCACGGCCCGGCGGCCCGCGTTTGGGCCGTGGCAGGCAGGTAAGCCACAATCCAGCCTAGCAACAGCAGCGTTCTCATTGGGTAGCAGTAAGAAAGGAATTAAGATACTGCTAACGCGGCCCGCCGGTAAAAATTTTCGCACAGAGGTAAAGGAGTAGAAAGGAGTTTCGCAGGGACGGGCAACTCCGAGAAACTCCTTTCCACTCCCTTACCTCTGTGCGAAATGTCCTTATTTAAACGCCAGCGGCACTACCACTTTCACGCTCACCGTGCGGCCCATGTTGAACACGCCGCGCCGGCCGGTGGTGTAGTTGATGTCGGCATACTTGAGGCGGCTCAGGTGCGACTGGTAGCCCACGTCGAACAGGTTATTGGCCGTGACATAGACCGAAAACAGGGTTTTGCCCTTGCCGTCGGCCACGTCGGTGCCCGCGCCAGCGTTAAACAAGGTATAGGCCGGCGTGGCGGTTTCGGTGTCGAAGGCCGCGTAGAAGCGGTTTTGGGCGAAGGTTTGCTCGAGTTGGAAGCGGGCGTACACGTTGGTGAGGCGCTTGCCCTGGCGGCGGAAATTGCCGCGCAGCTCCGATTGCAGCCGGTCGGCGGGGATGAAGGGCAAGAATTGCTGGTCTTCGGCCACGCCGAGCTGGCGGGCGCGCACCATCGAAAACGAGTTCTCGAAGTGCAGCCAGTCGAGCGGGTGGGGATGAAAGTCGAGCGTGACCTCGCCGCCCAGCAGCCGCGCCTGGCCCTGCACGTAGTTGAAGAGCCCAATATCCGGCCCCGTCGATACCAGCGAGTCGGTGCCCGCCGCGTTCAGCACCCGCCGCGCAAAGATGTAGTTGCTGATGCTGTTCTCGAAGGCATCGACGCTAAAGCGCACGTGCTCCGAGGTATAGCTCACGCCCGCGTCGAGCTGCAAGCTGGTTTCGGCCTTGAGGCCCGGCTGGCCCACCTCGTAGCGAATGGTGCCCTCGTGCACGCCGTTCGAGCCCAGCTCGGCGATATTCGGCGCCCGAAAGCCGCGCGAAATATTGGCCTTCACCGTCAGCCGGTCGCTTAGGTTGTAGGCCGCGCCCAGGCTGCCGCTGTAGTTGTTGAAATTGCTGGTAAAGCCCGGAAACTTGGTTTCGGCCCCGGCCGTGCCGGCGGGCACGGGCTGCTCGTCGGCATCGAGGTACAGGCTTTGGGCCCGGATGCGGCGCACGTCGTAGCGCAGCCCACCGCTGAGGTCGAGCCCGCCAAACGACTTTTTGACGACCCCGAATACGCCGCCCTCGCTCAGGTTGTAGGCCGGAATCAGGAATTCGGCACCCAGATTCCGGTTTTGCTGGTGCAGGCCGCTGGTGCCCACCGCCAGGTTCCAGCCGCTAAACTCGGGCAGGAAGTAGCGCAGCGCATAGTCCACGGTGCGCAGCTGGAAGTACAAATCGGGCGTTTCGGGCGCCAGGGCGTTGCCAAACTCGCGGCGCAGGTTCTGCTGGTAGTTCACCTGCAAGGCCAAACGGCCGCCTTTTTGGCCGATAATGAAGCTGTTGTCGACGCCAACGCGCAGGTGGTTGATGCGTTGGCGCGGCACCTGCAAGGTGTAGCCCGCGCCATTGTCACCGACCACCGCCGACTCGACCTGCCCACCCACGGCCACGTCGCGCAAAAAGCGTCCCGTCAGGCTGTCGCGCCCGCCTTCGATGAGGCCCACGTTTTGGTTGAAGGTGCTGAAGGTGAGGTGCGAGTAGCCCCAGCTTTTATTCAGGCCCACGTAGCCATTAGCGTCCCACTCATTAAAGCCCGAGTTGAACACGCGGCCGTCGTAGCGGTTGCGGTAGTCGCCGGCAACCTTGCGGGTGCCGCGCACCAGCCAGTTGAGGCCGTTGATATTGCCCGCGTTCATGAGCGAGTAGCCCTGCTGGCGGTTGTTGGTCTGGTAGTTAGCGGCGGCCTGGCCGATAATCCGGCCTTCGGCCACGGGGTCGGGCGCCAGGAAATTAATCACGCCCGCCATGGCATCGGAGCCGTAGAGCAGCGAGCCCGGCCCCTTGATAATCTCGGCCCGGTCGATGCTAAACTCGTCGAGCTCAATGCCGTGCTCGTCGCCCCACTGCTGGCCCTCCTGCCGGGCGCCGTTGTTGAGCGTCACCACGCGGTTGTAGCCCAGCCCGCGCACCACGGGCTTGCTGATGGCCGCACCGGTCGTAATCTGACTGATGCCCGGCGTGTGCGCGATGGCGTCAACCACGTTGGTGGCCGAGTTTTGGTTGAGGCGCGTGCGGTCGACCACGGTCGTGGGCACCGGCGAGCGCCGCAGCTCGGTGGCCTGGCTCACGCCCGTGACCACGACTTGCCCGATTTCGGTAGCGGCCGGGCTCAGCTGCAAGTCGAGCGGCTGGCCGCTGCCCGTGTCCACGGTTTGGCTTATCGTGTTGTAGCCCAGCGAGGTGACTTGCACCAAAAACCGCCCCCGCGGCAGGTTTGCGAAGCTATACCGGCCGTCGGCATCGGTGGCCGTGCCCTGCTTGAGGTCGGGAAAAACGACGTTGGCACCCGGCAGCGGCTCGCCGGTGCGGGCATCGGTGAGGCGGCCGGCTACCACGGCGGCCGTGCGTGTGCGCACGGTAGTGGCTGGGCTGGCTTGGCCACTGGCGGCCAGCGGCAAGGCGCTGGCTAGTAGTAAAATAGAAGATGCGCGCAGCATAAAAAACGTCTGATTGAAAGTAATTGGCGGGTAGTGGCCCCAGGCTACCCAGCCCCGCAAACAAACCCCAGCCAGCGGCCAGAGTCTGTTCGCATTTTCTCTAAAACCAAACCAGAGAAAGGCCGAAGCCACCGTGCCAGGAAGCGCGGCAGCAGAAGCAGCTCGCCGGCGCAACTGCGCCCGGCAGGCCCAAAACCCGCAAAGTGAAGTGGAAAAGCCCGGACTTACCGGCGCATACCTGTGCGCGCCAGCCGGAATAAAGAAGCCGTTAACCAGCTAGTTAGTAATGAGCTAGCTCATTGGTGGGCCGCGCAGCGCCGTGCGCCGCAGCATGGCGGCCGAGCAGGCCAGCGTGGTGGGCACGGCCAGCGGCTGGTAGTGCCGCAGTAGCCAAGGCGAGGGGAGGGCAACCGGCGGGACCGCCTGAAAAGGCACGTTGTAGAACTGCTCGGTTTGGCAGTGTGTGTGCTTGGTGGTCAAGATTATTTTGCCGCGCACGGGCGGGCGCTTGGCAAAGGCCGGCTCCTCGGTAGTGTGCTCGTGGGCGTGCAGGGCCAGCACCCACGCCTCCGGCAGCAGCGTCCGCGTGAGGCAGAGCAGCAGCAGCAGGGCGAAATAAGGGCGCAGAGCGAAGCGCAACGCGAAAGCAGCTAAATGAATACCTTGCCAGTACAAGGCAACGGTACGTGTACTGGTCCACAAAGCTACGGCCAGGTGGGCCTAGCTCCGGTAGTTGCCGCAACAATGATGCAAAATTAATAAAAAGGTTGGCTAATCGCTTGCCCATCCGCGCGCGGGTGCCAGTTTTGTGCTGCTAAAGCAGGTGCCGGGCGGCACTTACCAAAACTTAATGCCAAAAACTGAGCAGTGGCGTGATTTAATATACGATTAGTCAAGTACTTTTGTCAAAGTATTGCAGGGTAGTATAAGGATAATTGTACTTATCTGCTGCGCAATATATTTTGCGGCTATTCGGGCCGCAGACCGACCAAAAACGGGGTTATTACGTATTTGGCCCACTTTGCTCCATGAAATCTCCGTTACCCTATCGTTGCGCTAGCGGCGGCAGGCTCGCTCTTCCCTACCTTCCAGTCGCCGCTAATGATTATTACTGATATCAAAGAATTTAAGATTCAATACGATGAGCCGCTGCGGCTGCTGCGTGTAGAATGGGCCGGCGGGCACGATATGCGCCGCCTGCGCCCCGCCCTCGAGCAGCTGCACCGGCTCGCGCACCGCGTGCAGGCCACGCACGGGCTGCTGGCGCTCGGCGATTTGCCCGACATTTCGGCATACGACCAGATTTGGCTGGGCTCGCAGTGGCTACCCAAGGCCGAGCGCCTGGCGCTCAGGCACGTGGTAGTGGCCCTCGACGCCAAGCAAGTCTATAATCAGCAGGCTATCGAAACGCTGCTGATTTTTGGCCGGCCGCAGTCAGCTGTTGATTTTCAGTTTTTTAGGCAGCCTGCCGCCGGCCTGCAATGGCTCGCCAACGACTCGCCGCGCCTGCCGTTTCTGTTTGCCGAGTGGGCCGATGCCTACGGCCCGGCCACGCCTGCGGCCAGCGAGGTGGCCGAGCCGCTGCCCCGCTACGGCCGGCCGCGCTAACCCTTGCCGGCTGCCAACCTGGCAGCCGCCCGCACCTTGGAACAGGCTTTGAAACCCGTGGGCTGACTGCCAGGCGCTGCCTGTTAGTCAGCCTTTTGTTGTTTTCACCTAGCTTTTTGTTCCGATGTCCGAAACCGGCTCCATCTCCATCCATACCGAGAACATCTTCCCGATTATCAAGAAGTTCTTGTACTCTGACCACGAAATTTTCCTGCGCGAGCTGGTCAGCAACGCTGTCGATGCCACCCAAAAGCTGCAAAGTCTGGCCCGCCAGGGCGAATTTAAGGGCGAGCTGGGCGAGTTGAAGGTGCGCGTGACCGTGGACAAAGACACTCGCAAAATCACGGTGTCGGACCACGGCCTGGGCATGACGGCCGAGGAAATCAAGAAGTACATCAACCAGATTGCCTTCTCCGGGGCCACCGAGTTTGTGGAGAAGTATAAGGAGACGGATGCCACGGCTAAAGACCAGATAATCGGGCAGTTCGGCCTGGGTTTTTACTCGGCTTTCATGGTAGCCAAAGAGGTGGAAATCTGGTCGAAGTCGTACAAGGAGGACACGCTGACGGCGCACTGGACCTGCGCCGGCTCGACCCAGTACACCATCGAAGAGCCCACCGGCGAGCACGAAAAGGCCGAGCGCGGTACCGATGTGGTGCTGCACGTGGCCGAAGACTCAGACGAATTCCTGGAAGAAGCCCGGCTGCGCACCATCCTCACCAAGTACTGCAAGTTCCTGCCGGTGCCGATTGAGTTTGAGGGTGAGCTGATTAACGACACCACGCCCATCTGGACCAAGCAGCCCGCCGACCTGACCGACGAGGACTACAAGAAGTTCTACCAGGAGCTGTACCCAATGAGCATGGATGAGCCGCTATTCTGGATTCACCTGAACGTGGACTATCCGTTTAACCTGACCGGGATTTTGTACTTCCCCAAGGTGAAGGACGAGCTGCAATTCTCGCGCAACAAGATTCAGCTCTACTCGCGCCAAGTGTTCATCACCGACGAGGTAAAGGACGTGGTGCCCGAGTTTCTGATGCTGCTGCACGGCGTCATCGACTCGCCCGACATTCCGCTCAACGTGTCGCGCAGCTTCCTGCAAGCCGACGCCAACGTGCGCAAAATCAATACCTACATCACCCGTAAGGTGGCCGACAAGCTCGGCGAGCTGTTTCGCAAGGACCGCGCTGGCTACGAGGAGAAATGGGCTGATATCGGGCTGTTTGTGAAGTACGGAATGCTCTCGGACGACAAGTTCTACGAGCGCGCCAAGGACTTCGCGCTGCTGAAAAGCGTGGATGGCACGCTGCGCACCATCACGGAGTATACCGAGCACGTGCAAGCCAACCAGCAGGACAAAAACGGCAACACCGTGGTGCTGTACACCAACGACGCCGAGGCGCAGCACGGCTTCGTGGCGGCGGCCCAGGAGCGCGGCTACGACGTGCTGCTGATGGACCACATCCTCGACCCGCACTTCATCGGCCAGCTCGAGCAGAAGTTGGAGAAAACTACGTTTAAGCGCGTGGACTCGGCCACGGCCAGCCAGCTCATCGAGAAGGAAGATGCCACGGCCAGCGTGCTGAGCGACGACGACCAGAAGAAGCTGGAAGAGGTGTTTCAGGGTGCCATCCAAAACCCGGCGATGCACGTCAAAGTGGCCGCTTTGTCGCCGCAGGACGCGCCGGTGGTCATCACCCAAAACGAATTTATGCGCCGCATGAAAGACATGCAGCGCACCGGCGGCGGCGGCGGTATGCAGATGTTCGGCAACATGCCCGACTCGTTTGACGTGACCGTGAACGCCAACAGCCCGCTGGTACAAAAAGTACTGGCCGACGGTGGCGAAACCGTGGCCAAGCAGGCCTTCGACCTGGCCTTGCTAGCTCAGGGCTTGCTGAAAGGCGAGGCCCTCACGGCCTTCGTGAAGCGCAGCACCGAATTGCTGTAGCTGCTTAAGCTGGTGGCTGTTTGCTGCTAGTAATCAGGCTCTTGAGAAAGCCCCGTTGCCGCAAGGTAGCGGGGCTTTTTTGGTGGCGGCGCCCGGTAGTGGCCTGGTGCCGGAGTGGCGTGGCCTGGGCGGGGCGCAACTCGTGCGGGCTACTTACCTTGCTGTATGAAAATCTTCCTTTTTCCCGCCCTTTTCGTGGCCGTGGCCGCCGCCGCCCAGGTGCCCGCCGACCTGGCGCACGACCGTGCTCACGTAGCTAGCGGCACGCTACAAGGTGCCACCACGGCTGGTATTCACATGTTTAAGGGAGTGCCCTACGCCGCGCCGCCCGTGGGCGGCCTGCGCTGGCGCGAGCCCCAGCCCGCGCAGCCGTGGAAAGACGTGCGCCCGGCCACCCAGTTTGGCCCCCGGGCCATGCAATTGCCACTATTCGGGGACATGAACTTTCGCTCGAATGGCGTGAGCGAGGACTGCCTGTACCTGAACTTGTGGACGGGCGCCAAGTCGGCGAAGGAGCGGCGGCCGGTGTTGGTGTACTTCTACGGCGGCGGCTTCGTGGCCGGCGATGGCTCGGAGCCGCGCTACGACGGCGAGAGCATGGCCCAGCAGGGCATCGTGGCCGTGACGGTGAACTACCGCCTGGGCGCGTTCGGTTTTTTGGCCCACCCCGAGCTGACCCAGGAATCGCCTAACCACGCCTCGGGCAACTACGGCCTGCTCGACCAGGCGGCGGCCATTAGGTGGGTGCGGGACAATATCGCGGCTTTTGGGGGCGACCCGCAGCGCATCACGGTAGCGGGCGAGTCGGCGGGCTCGTTTTCGGTGAGTGCCCAAATGGCGTCGCCGCTGGCTAAAAACTTGCTGGCCGGCGCTATCGGCGAAAGCGGCTCGCTGCTGGGCTTGCAGCCGCTGCCCGCGCTGGCGCCGGCCGAGCAGGCCGGGGCGGCCTGGGCCACCAGCCTGGGCGCGGGCCCGCTGGCCGCGCTGCGGGCGCTGCCGGCCCAGCAGCTGCTGGAGGCCAGCGGCAAGCCGGGCGCGCCGCGCTTCTCGGCCATCGTGGATGGCTACCTGTTTCCGCAGTCGCCAAAAGAGATTTTCTTAGCCGGGCAGCAGGCCAAAGTGCCGCTGCTGGTGGGCTGGAACTCGCAGGAGAGTGGCTACCAGGGCCTGCTGGGCCAAGCCGCGCCGACCTTAGAGAACTACCGCGCTGCTGTGCAAAAAGCCTTTGGCGACCGTGCCCCGGAGGTGCTGCGCCTGTACCCCGCCGCCACCGATGCCGACGTAGAGCAAGTGGCCACGGCCCTGGCTGGCGACCGCTTTTTGGGCTACAGCACCTGGAAGTGGGCCGATACCCACGCCAACACCAGCGGCCGGCCCGTGTACCGCTACTACTACGCCCGCCCCCGCCCGGCTATGACGCCTGAGATGGGCAACGCCACCGCCGGCCTGGCGGGCGGCGTCATCAAGGGCGACCCCAACGCCAAGCCCGCGCCGCCCGCTAAGGGTGCCGTACACTCGGCCGAGATAGAGTATGCACTCGGCAACCTGACCACCAACAAAGTTTACGCTTGGACGCCCGATGACTACCAGGTGTCGAAAACCATGCAGGCCTACTTCGCTAATTTCATTAAAACCGGCAACCCCAACGGCGCCGGCCTGCCCACCTGGCCGGCCCTAAAACCCGGCGCCGGCGGCCAGCTGCTGCAACTAGACGTAAAGACCCAGGCCGTGCCCGACCAGACGCGCGCCCGCTACTTATTCTTGGAGCAGCCAGCCGCCAAATAGCCGGCCAGCCCTTGCAAAGAGCCGATTCTGGCACCTGCGCTCACAAAAAGACGCCCCGGCCGCACAGCGGCCGGGGCGTCTTTTTGTAAGTACTCAACCCGAGCGCGGCGCGTTACTCAATAACGAGGCGCTTGGCGAGGGAGCTGGTGCCGGCTTGCAGGCGCAGGGTGTACACGCCGGTGGCCAGCTCGGCCGCGTCGAAAGTGAGCTGGGTGCCGCTGGCGGGCAGCGCGGCCGCCTGGCGGCGCACCACCTGGCCCAGGGCGTTGAGCAGCTCGGCCCGCACGCTCGTGGCCTGGCCCAGGCCCGGCAGCAGCACCGTGAAGCGGGCGTGGGCCGGGTTGGGGAAGAGCGCTACCTCGGCCGCGCTCAGGCCGGGCGCCGCAGTGGCCAGGGCCGTGGCGGGGCGGAAGAGCAGGCGGAAGCGGCCCGTGCCTGTGCCGGCGGCCACCTGCGCCGCGCTCACGCTGAACGAGTAGCTGGTGCCGGGGCTCAGCTTCAGGGTCTGGCCGGTGAGGTCGTCGGCGAGATAAGCGTCGAGGCCGGCGGGCAGGTTGGCCAGGGCGGCGGCGCTCAGGACGTAGGTGCCAGCGGCGGGCACGCCCAGGGTCAGGGGCAGGGCGGTGCTGGCCGAGAAGGCGGGGCGGGCGTCGATGGCCAGGGGGTGGCCGCTGGCGGAGAGGCTGGCCAGGTGGAAGCCGGTGGGGTTGGGCAGCTTCACCGCATCGAGCTGGGCGTCGAAGGCGGGCGTGGCGTCGGCCTGGGCGTAGGCGAAGAACTCATCGGCGGCGGCGCTGGTGCTGGCGTTGCCGGTGCCAGGGCGCAGCTCGAGCTGCACGAGCGGGCGGGCGTCGACGTTGGCGGCGGTGCGCTGGAAGGGGGTGTTGTTGGGCTCGGTCAGGCGCTGGCTGTTGCGGAAAGTCAGGCTGGCCGCGCTCTGGCCGGCGGCCACGCGGACGAAGAAGGCCTGGGCCACGGGCAGCACGGGGTTGCCGATGCCGTTGACGTAGCTGCGGAAGAAGCCCCCGTACTGGCTGACGCTGCTGTAGACGTAGATGGCAGCCTCGAGGCCTTGGCGGTCGGCGGCGGCGACGCGGGCGTAGCTGAGGGGGGCGGGGTAGGGGTTGCCTAGCAGCTGCCAGCCGCCGTCGGGGTAGGTGTTGCGGGAGCTGGTGAGGCTGAGCGAGCGGTCGCCGCTGGTGAGCGAGCCCTGGAAGTCGACGAGCTCGCGAGCGCTGAGGTTGACGGTGTAGCCCCGGCCGGGGGTGAGGGGGTCGGTGAGGGCGTTGGGCGAGAAGTAGCCCTTGTCGAAGCTGTTCAGGTTGTTGGCCAGGCCCAGGCGGGCGTCATCGTAGCCAAACACCGTGGGGAAGGGGGAGACCAGGCTGGGGGTGGGGCTGGTGTTGTAGGCCGGGTTGAGGGTGGGGGCGAAGCCGCCGGCGGCGGAGGTGGTAGCCAGGTCGGCCACGGTGGAGTTGGTGACGGGGGCCGCGTAGTGGCGGTAGCCCAGGCCGGGGTTCAGGCTCGGGTCGATGTAGCGCTGCACCGTCGCCGTGCCCACCACCACGGCGCTACCATTATTGACGACGAACGCCGTACCGTTCGCATCCGAAAGCAGGGTAAAGGGTTGCCCGGTGCCGATGCTCAGGTTGCCGTTGAGCGTCAGGCTGCCCGTCGAGCGGATGCGCACCGGCCCCGTGGTGAAAGCTGTACCAGTGCCCACCGTCAGGTTCGGAAACGTGGATAGCGTGCCGTTCACAACTTGCGTCACGCTGCCCGTCAGGGCCAGCCGGCCCGTGCCGCTGCCGTCCACCGTGCCGCCGGTGTTGGTGAAATTACCACCCAGGCTCAGGGTGCTGCCCGAGTTCAGGGTGAGGGTGGCGCTGGCCCCCCTGTTGGTAAACGAGCCGCCCACGGTGAAAGAGCCGCCGTTGCCCAAAACGGTTCCGGTCGAGGTGAAGCTGCCCCCCACCACGATGTTACCGCCGGTATTGGCGAAGGTGCCGCCGTTGGTCACGGTACCTCCCGCAGTCAGGACGCCTCCAGAGCTGGTAATGGTGCCATTGTTAGTCACGGCGTCTCCCACCACAAGGCTTCCGCCGCGCTGGGTCAGGGTGGCCCCGCTGGCGAGCGTCAGGGTTTGGGCCGCCGCCGTGCCGGCCGCAATCAGCGGCGCGAAGGGGGTGCCAGCGGGAATAATCGCATCAACGGTGGCCGTGGGCACGCCCGCGCTCCAGTTGCCGGCCGTAAACCAGTCGGTGCTGACCGCGCCCGTCCAAGTCGTAGCCGTGAGGGGCGCGGCGTAGGTTACGCTCAGCGAGTTGGAGGCCGTGTTGGTGTTGCCTACCGCATCGCGCACGGCACCAGCGGCCAGGCTCACGGTTACGGGGCCGTTGGCGGCGGGCGTCACGCCGAAGGTGTAGGCGCTGGTACCGCTGCTGCTGGGGCCGCTCGTCACGGTGCCGTTGCTCACGGCGAAGCTGCTGGCCGAAAGGCCCGTCACGGGTTCCGAAAACGAAACCGTGAACGGAATGGGCGCCGTGCTGGTGCTGCTGCCGGCTGTGGTCGAAATCGTGGCCGTAGGCTGCGTGGCATCGACCGTGAAGGTGATGGGGGCGCTGCTGGCCGGCTGGCTGCCGCTCTGCTGGGCCGTGGCCACGGCCTGGTAGGTGCCGCTGAGCAACGAGAACTGCGAGCTGAAATTGTTGTTCGTGGCCGAGGTGCTGCGCGACGCGCTGGCCCCGTTGCTGAGGTTGGTAACGGTGATGCCGACGAAGCTGCCGGTCGGGGCCGAACCCCCAATAACAAGGGGGCTGCCCGTGGTGCTGCCGCTAGTGGGGCTCAGCAGCACGGGCGCCACCGACATGGGCAGCGAATACGTCACGCTCAGCGGGCCGGCGGCCGTATTGTCGTTGCCGGCCGCGTCCTGGGCCACGCCAGCGGGCACGCTCACCGTCACGGGGCCGGGGGCGGTGGCCCGCACGTTGAAGCTGTAGGCATTGCCCACCGGGCCGCCCGACGAAACAACGGCCCCGTTGGTGACGGTGACACTGCTAGCCGAGAAGCCCGTGACGGGCTCCGAAAACGTGACCGTGAACGGAATGAGCGCCGTAGTAGTGGTGCTGCCGGCCGTGGTCGTGAGGGTGGCCGTGGGCGGCGTGGCATCGACCGTGAAGGTGATGGTATTGCTATTCCCACTCACGGCCTGGCCGCTCAGTCGGGCCGTGGCATACACCGAGTAAGAGCCGCTGGCTAGCGCCGTGCCGGGCACGAAGCTAAAATTGCCGCCCGTGGCCGTGGCGGTGCCAATAGCCTGGGCCGCGCTGCTGCCCATGACCAGGTAGATAGTAACCGTGCTGCCCGCCGGGGTCGTGCCCTCAAAGACGGGCTGGCCGCTGGTCGTGCTGTTGGCGGTCGGGCGGGTGAGGGTAGGAGCCGTGGTATTGACCGTAAATAGTACCCCGCCGCTGGTGCCGCTGGGCGTGGTCACGGTCACGGGGCCGCTGGTGGCCCCGGCCGGCACGGTGGCCGTGATAGTAGTGCCGTTGACGACGGCAAACGTGGTGGCCGCCGTGCCATTGAAGCGCACCGCCGTGGCCCCGCCCAGGCTGGTGCCCGTGAGCGTGACGCTGGTGCCCACCGGCCCGCTGGTGGGGCTGAGGCTGGTGAGGGTGGGCGCGGTAAATATCGTCGCGTTCAGAAACACTTTGGCGTTGAGCAGCGTGCCCAGACTGTTGCCCTCGCCAGCCGCTACGTCGGGCTTGCCGTCGTTGTTCAAGTCGCCGATGGCCACGTCCTGGGGCGAAGAGGTGTCGGTGGTAAGCGCGGTCGCCGTGCCCAGGGTGCCGGTGCCGGTGCCCGGCCACACATCCACGGCGTTGCGGCCATTGCGCGCCACCGCCGCATCCAGAAACCCGTCGCCGTTCACGTCGCCCAGGGCCACGCCCAGGGCATCGCCCGCGCCGCTGCCGGCATACCGGCTGGCCGTGCCAAAGGCACCCGCGCCGGCATTCAGCAGCACGGCTACCGGCGTTGTGGAGTTGCCAGCGGCCACGATGTCGAGCCGGCCGTCGCGGTTCAAATCGCCCAGGGCCACGCCCCGGGAGGAGTTCGTGCCTAGCGAATAGACCGTGGCAGTGCCCAGGCTGCCCGTGCCCGTGCCCAGCAATACCCCCACGCTGCCGTTGTTGTTGGTCACCACTACGTCCAGCTGGCCATTGCCGCTGACGTCGCCCACGGCCACCGCGTTTGGCGCGCCCCCAGCCCCGTATTCGGTTACCGCGCCGAAGGTGCCGGTGCCGGTGCCCAGCAGCACGCCCACCTTGCTGCTGCCATAGTCGGCCGTGACGGCATCGAGCTTGCCGTCGCCGTTCACATCGCCCAGCGCCACCCCGTAGGGCTGGGAGCCCGTCGCGAACTGGGTCACGGCGCCAAAGCCCCCGGTGCCAGTGCCCAGCAGCACGCTCACCTGGCTGCCGGAATAGTTGGCCAGCACCACATCGAGCTTGTTATCGTTGTTGAGGTAGCCCGCGGCCAGCCCCAGGGGCTGCCCGCCGCACGCATAGGTGGCCACCGCGCCCAGCGTGCCCGTGCCCGTGCCCAGTCGCACGCCGAGGGTAGAGTTGCTGTAATTAGCAGTCAACAAGTCCCGGAACCCATCGCCGTTGATGTCGACCAGTTGGGGGCCAACGGGGTTGCCGCCCATGTTGTAGAGTGCCACGGGCGCAAAGGTGGGAGCCGTTTGGGCCTGGGCCGCGCCGGCCGTGGCCAGCAGCAGCCCCAGCGCCGCCAGCGGGCGGGGCAGCCAGCGCAGTAGCCCCCAAGAGGAAAGGTTTTTCATAAATATGGCAAAAAGGGTAAGCGGGAAGTTTAGCGCAGCAGTAGCCTGGTGCAATCCGCAGTAAACTTAGCCGCTGCTAATCTGCTTCTTGGTATAATTCCTGCCAAAATTGGTTAAGTGCTGTTTTTGGCAGAAATCAGGCGCTTCGGCCAGTTGGCTGGCCCCGCCGCCGGGCGCCCGGCCGGAGGCATGAGGCCTCCGCGCCGTGCCGCCTGCCCGCGGCTATCCTGCTCACCGGTAGGTCGTTGCCGCGCCCCGCCGTCCCACCCGTGCCGCCGCTTGTCCGCCGCTACCCCCACACGCAAAACCGCCCCGGTCGCTGTGCGGCCGGGGCGGTTTTAGACGGTATTTTGGCTGAGGCTACTGGGCTGGCTTGCGGCGCTGGCGCAGGTAGCGCAGGCCGTAGGCCACGCCCGAGGCGGCGAGTAGCGAGGCACCACCATCAAGGGGCACGTCGGCAGGCTGCTGGGGCGAGGGGCCGCCGGTGGTGGGGTTTTGGGCACGGGCCGGCGAACTGGCCAGCCCACCCAGGGCTAGCGCGCAGGCAGCAAAGAGGAAAAACTGCTTCATAAACTACGGATGCTGGAGGGAGAAAATAAGCGGGTGGCCCGGCCGGGCCACCCGCTCAACTTACTGAACGACGACGCGTTTGGCCAGGGTAGTGGCCCCGGCTTGCAGGCGCAAGGTATACACGCCCGTGGCTAGGCCAGCGGTTTCAAAAGTAAACTGGGTGCCGCTGGCGGGCAGCGCCGCCGATTGGCGGCGCACCACCTGGCCCAGGCTGTTGAGCAGCTCAGCCTGCACGCTGGTGGCCTGCGCCAGGCCGGGCAAGGTCACCGTAAAGCGCTCGTGGGCGGGGTTGGGGTACACGCCCACCGCGTCGGCCGTGAGGCTGGGCACGGTAGCCAGCGCCGTGGCCGGGCGGAAGTAGAGGCGGAAGCGGCCCGTAAGCGGGGCCGCCGCCTGCGCGGCCGTGGCGCTGAATGAGTAGCTGGTGCCGGGGCTTAGCTTCAGGGTTTGGCCGGTGAGGTCGTCGGCGAGGTAGGCGTCGAGGCCGGTGGGCAGGTTGGCCAGGGCGGCGGCGCTCAGCGAGTAGGTGCCGGCAGCCGGCACGCTCACCGTCAGGGGCAGCACGGTGGTAGCCAAAAAGGCCGGGCGGCCGTCGATGGCCACGGCTTCGCCGCTGGTGGCCGCGCCAGCCAGGTTCAGGCCAGTGGGGTTGGGCAGCTTGGCGGCGTCGTACTGGCTATCGAAGCCCGTCGTGGCGCCGGTTTCGGCGTAGGCGTAGAAGGCATCGGCCGGGCCGGTGCTGCCGCGCAGCTCTAGCTGCACCTGCGGGCGCAGGTCAGCGGTGGTGCGCTGGAAGGTAGTGCCGTTGTCGGTGGTCAGGCGCTGGCTGTTGCGGAAGGTGAGCGAGCCGCTGGTCTGGCCGGCGCTCACGCGGGCAAAAAAGCCCTGCGCCACGGGCAGCACGGGGTTGCCACCCACGCCATTGGCATAGCTGCGGTACTGGCCCACGTACTGGCCGGTGCTTTGGTACACGTAGATGGCCGCGTCGAGGTTAACGCGGTCGCTGGCATCTACCGCCGCGTAGTTGAGCGGGGCGGGGTAGGGGTTGCCCAGCAAGGCCCAGCCAGCGTCGGCGGCCGTGGCGCCGGTGTTGCGGGCCAGGCTCACGGTTACGGGGCTGTTGTTGAGCGTGCCCACGAAATCAACCAGCTGGCTGGCGCCGATATTGACCGTATAGCCCTGGCCGAGATTCAGCGGGTCGCTTAGCGCGGTGGGCGACACGAAGCCTTTGTCGAACACCGGCGAGTTGTTGCTGGTCGTGGCCAGGCGGCTCTGGTCGTAGGCGTACACCGTGGGGAAGGGCGTAACCGCCATCGGCGTGGCCGAGGTATTGTAGGCCGCGTTTACGGTGGGCGCGAAGCCGCTGGTAGCCAAGTCGGCCACGGTTGAGCCCGTTACCGGGGCCGCGTAGTGGCGGTAGCCAGGGCCGCTGTTCAGGCTGCCATCGATGTAGCGCTGCACGGTGGCCGTGCCGCTGAGCACGGCGCTGCCGTTGTTCACCACGTAGGCGGTGCCGCCGGCGCTGCTCAGCAGCGTAAAGCCCTGCCCGCTGCCGATGGTGAGGCTGTTATTGAGCGTGAGCGCGCGCTGCACGGCTACCGGGGCGGCGGTGCTGGCCGCGCTGTTAGCCGTGAGGTTGGGGAAAGTCGAGAGGCTGGTGCCGCCGACAACCGGGGCCGTGCCGCCGAGCACCAGCGTGCCCGTGCCGCCGCCGGCTACGCTGCCGCCGTTGTTGGTAAAGTTGCCGCCCGTGGTGAGGGTGCCGCCGTTGGCCAGGGTCAGTACGGCGCCGGTGGTCAGCGTCAGCAGGCGGGCCTGCTGGGCGTTGCTCACGGTGGGCTGGTTGGGCGTGCCGCCCGGAATGGTCACGTCGTTGTTGGCGGCGGGCACCTGAATCGGCGTCCAGTTGGCAGCCGTGCCCCAGTCGGTGCTCACGCTGCCATTCCAGGTCAGGCCGGTGCCGGCCGTGATAAACGAGGCCAGGCTGCTCACATTCGAGCCCTGCCCGATGCGGCCGGCATTGGTAACTGAGAGTGTAAAGGGCGAGCCAAAATCGCCGATTACGTAGAGGTTGTCGTTGGCGCTGGCCGCCGAGGCTGCCGTGGCGATATAGCCGCGGTTGACGACGGCGTTGGGCGCGTTATAGATGTCAAAATCGCCGCCCGTGGTGGTGCTCGTCCCGGTTACGTTGTACGAGGGGCCGCTCACCACGCCCCCGTTGGGGTTGGTAACCTGCGTAATGGCCCCGGTCGTGGAGTCGAACACGTATTGCGCCGTCGTGTTGGCGTTGCTCTGGTTGTTGGTGTAGGCCGTGGCCGAATACGTGCCGGGCTGCCCGTTCAGGTTCGTATCCATGGCCGCGATGCCCCCGGTAGTGGGGTTGAGGCGGTAGTTGGCGTTGTTGGTCGCTATCACCCGGATGCGGTCCACGGTGGGGTTAAAATCGAAGCCCACCTGCGGCAGCGTGCCCGTGCCCAGCTCCAGCCGGATGGCCGCGCCCACCGCCGTGAGGGCGCCCGTAGGCAGGTCCACGGTGTAGAGCTGCGCGTTGTTGCTGGCCGCGCTGGTCAGCGAGGGGTCGTAGCCCAGGGCGTACAGCCGCCCGTCGATGGACCGGAAATCGAGGCCCACCACCGTTTGCCCGGCCGTGATGCCGCCCCCGAAGTTCACCGCCGTGCGAATGACGCCGGGGCTGTTCGAATCAAACGAAATCAGGTTGCCGCCGGCCACCGCGTACAGCAGCTCCCCCACCGGCAGGCCGGGGTTGGCGGCTACCGTCGAGGCCGTGCTCAGCGGTATCGAAATGTCGCGTACGCTGATGGGCAGCGCCCCAATCTGGCCCAGGTCGGTGGCTACCTGCGCCGCCGTCGAGGTCATGCTGATGTCAGTGAGCTGGAAAAAGCGGCTCGTATTGGGCGTGGCGGCGGCGGCGGCCACCAGATACGGCACGTTGGTAGTGCCGTTGTAGTAAATGTCGAGGTCGTTAATCGCCCCAATGGCCCCGCTCACGCCCGCGCCGTTCACGCCGGTCAGCACCCGCGAGTTGACGAGCGTGCCATCATTAGGCGGGTTCTGAAACGAGAAGTAGCCCAGCGCATGGTCCACGGTGTAGAGCCCCGTCGTGGTCGAGCCTACGAAGGAGTTGCCGTAGGCACCCGTGCCCACGGTAGGGTTTTGGCCGGCGCCGGGGTCGCCGGCGGCGTAGTTCAGGTTTAGGTCGGTGGCCGCGATGCCGCCGGTCACGGGGTTGAGGCGGTAGTTGCGGTCGTTGGTGCTCTCTACCCGGATGCGGTCCACGGTGGGGTTAAAGTCAAAGGCAATCTGGTCGGTAGCGCCGCCCAGCTCCAGCCGAATGGCCGCCCCCACGGCCGTAGCCGCGCCGGTAGCCAAGTCGATGGTGTACAGCTGGCTGTTGGCCGTGGGCGAAGTCGCCGCCGCGTCGTAGCCCAGCCCAAACAGCTGCCCGGTATTGGGTCGGAAGTCGGTGCCCACCAGCGCCTGGCTGGTCGGCAGCCCCGAAATGCCCACGATGGTGCGCACCACGCCGGGGTTGCCCGAGTCGAAGGTAATCAAGTTGTTAGACGCCGTAACGCCGTATACCAGCTGGCCCGTAATGGCCGTGAGCGCCGCCGGGGCCGGAATCGACACTGCGATGTCCTCCACGTTGATGGGCGAGCTGGCGAAGGCCGGAATGGTGTTGCCGCGCAGCGTGGCCTGGCCGGTCGCCAGGTTTATCGTGTAGAGGTTGCTCGCCGAGAAGCCGCTGCCGTTGGCCGTGGTTACCTCCATCAAAAACGCTTCCTGCGTACCCGGCGTGGTATACGACGAAATGTCCAGGTCGATGGCCACCGGCGAGCTGATGGGGAAGGACCCCAGCATCACCATCTTCTCCTCCACCAGCACGCCGTCGTTGGGCGGGTTTTGGGTCGATAAGATGCCGGCTACCTCGTCAAAGTCATACAGCGTAGTGTTGCTGCTGCCCCGGTACGAGTTGGTGTAGGCCACCGCGCCCACGTTGGGGTCGGCGGGCGTGCCATCGAAGTAGTTCAGGTTTAGGTCGGTGGCCGCGATGCCGCCGGTCACGGGGTTGAGGCGGTAGTTGCGGTCGTTGGTACTCACCACCCGGATGCGGTCCACGGTGGGGTTAAAATCGAAGCCGATGCGGCTGCCCGCGCCGCCCAGCTCCAGCCGGATGGCCGCGCCCACGGCCGTCACGGCCGCCGAGGTGGGGTCGATGGTGTAAAGCTGCGCGTTGGGCGTGCTGGTCGAGGTGATGCTGGCATCGTAGCCCAGCACAAACGCCTGCCCGGTATTAGGCCGATAGTCCATGCCCACCAGCCGCTGCCCCGGCGTCACGCCCGTCACGAAAGACGAGGCGCCTACCGGCTGACCATTGGCGGGATTGATGGTGACAATAAGTTGAGCGCCAACGGGCTGGCCAGCCGAGGCCGCCGTGAGCGTGCCCAGGCCATACAGGGTTTGGGCGTGGGCGCCGCCCGCACCCAGCAGTAGGCCCAGGCCGGCGGTAGCGCCCAGCAGGCGGCAAAGGCTCCAGCCGGTAGCCGAGCGCAAAGGTAAAGGTAAGCTCATGCAGTAAGTAGGGATGGGTGGTGGAAGAAAGCTTGCTAGCTATTGCCAAGGCAATAGTTCCCTAACCTACGAATTTATTTTGCCCACGGATTATTTTTTCTTAAATTTTCATAAATTACACACTTTTATATTGTTATAGTACACTGGCGAGCGGCTCTTCTCGGCTCTTTGTCCCCATCCCAACTCTGCCTAAGTAGTAGCAGCCCAGGTACGTGCGGAAAGGCAGCCAGTAGCCGCCAACCAGCGCGAAGACCGGGCTAAAGAAGCGTTTTTGGCCCCGCGTAGCTCGGCCGCGAGCGCGCAGCCGCCCTAAAAAGGCAGCGCCGGCCGCAAGCCCACCACCGCTTTCACGATGGTGGCGCCGTCGAGCTCGAAATAGCTGACCTCGGGCGGGCTACCGTAGAGCAGGGCCAGGCCGGCGGCGTGGGCCTCCACGTGGTCGGGCTGGCCAAAGCTGAGTACCAGGTGCTGAAGCTGCATCCCCGGCCCAATGTCCTGAATGGCCACCCGCCGCCCCAGCACCTCGCCAAACATGAGCTTGAGCGTGAGCACCCACAGGCCGGGGTCGCGGGTGGCGAGTAGGCGCTCGCGCTCGGCGGCCAGGTTCAGCAGGTAGTCGGCTAGCTCGCGCTCGCGCTGCTGGCGGCGGGCCAGCAGGTCGGTTTCGAGCTGCGCCAGCTGGGCCGGGCTGAAGGTGTTGAGGTCCACAATCTGGCCGTCGACCTCCAGCCAGTTGGGGGCCAGGGCGGGCGCGGGCGGCGCCGGCTTAGCAGCCGGGCGAGCAAAGAGCTTTTTAAAGAAATTCATGCCGGGGTGCTAGGCCAGAGATACCCCAAGCTACGGCGATTTCAGCTACTTAGCCTAACCCGTTGCGGATATTACTTCCAGCGGGCAAAAAAAGCGTCCACGGCCTCGCGGTAGCCGTCGCTCACGGGCAGCGTTTCGGTGCGCACCTGCAAGTTGCCGCGCCCCACGGCGGCCACGTGGTCGAGGCCCACGATGTAGGAGCGGTGGATGCGCATAAACCGGCCGGCGGGCAGCTTTTCCTCCATGCTGCGCAGGCTGGTGAGCGAAAGCAGCGGCCGGGGCTGGCTGGCCAGGTGCACCTTCACGTAGTCTTTGAGGCCCTCCACGTACAGAATATCGGCCAGCATCACGCGCACCAGCTGGTACTCGACCTTGAGGTAAATGTGGTCTTCGGGCAGCGGCGCGGGCGCAGTGGCCACCGGGGCCGGGGCAGCCGGGCTTTTCAGCTCGAAGAAAGCCTTGGCCTTGAGCGCGGCCCGCAAAAACTCCTCGTAGTTGAAGGGCTTCAGTAGGTAGTCGAGCGCATCGACGCGGAAGCCTTCGAGCGCATATTGATTAAAAGCGGTAGTGAAAATGACGCGCTGCCCGCCGCCTTGCAGCACCCGCGCCAGCTCCAGGCCGCTGAGGTCGGGCATCTTGATGTCCAGAAACAGCAGCTTCACCTCGGGCTGCTCGTGCAGGGCCTTGAGGGCCGCTACGGCGCTGCTGTAGCGCCCCACGAGCTTCAAAAACGGCGTTTGCTCGATAAAGGAGCAGACCAGGCCCAGGGCCAGCGGCTCGTCGTCGACGGCGATGCAGGAAATGGCGGTGCTCGGGCTCACGGCAGCAGATTCAGGCTGAGACATACTTCGTATTCGTTGAGGGCGGTGGGGGCGGTGGTGCGCAGCTGGTGGCGGCCGGGGTACAGCAGGTCGAGCCGCCGCTGCGTATTGGCCAGGCCAATGCCGCCGGGCTCGTCGTTGTCGGCGGGCCGGCTGGCAAACAAGGTGTTGCGCACGCACATTGTCACGTGCTGGGCATCGGGCTGGCGCAAGGAAATGGTGATGCGGCTGGGCGCGGTAGCGCTCACGCCGTGCTTAAACGCATTCTCGACGTAGGGCTGAAACAGCATGGGCGCGAGGTAGGGGTCGGGCGCGGCCGGGTCGGTGGGCGTTTCAAACACCACCTGCACCTGGTCGGTGAGGCGCAGGTGCATCAGCTCGATGTAGTCGCGCAAGAAGCTGATTTCCTGGCTTAGGCGGGTGTGGCCGGCCGGCGTTTCATACAGCACGTAGCGCATCATGCGCGAGAGGCGGTGCAGGGCGGCCCGCGCCTGCTCGCCGTCTATCAGCGTGAGAGCGTAGATGTTGTTGAGGGTATTGAAGAAGAAATGCGGGTTTATCTGGGCTTTTAGCAGCGACAATTCGGTGGCTACCTGGCGGCGTTCCAGCTCCAGGTTTAGCTCGGCGTCGTGCTGGGCGCGCTGCATGGCCGCCAGGCTGGTGGCAATGCCCAGCACCATGAGCGTGAGCAGCAACGTGCTGGTATCGAAGAGCCCGCCGCCTTCCTCCTCGGGCGTGAGCAGCAGGTGCGGGCGCGGCGACGACCACGGGTTGGGCGGGTTCAGCACGGCCTCGCGGGCGCGGGCTATCAGCTCGGGCACCCGCAGGCGGGTTTCGACCTGCTGGTGCGCCCACAGCACCAGCAGCACGGCGGCGGCATTCACGGCCACGTAGGCGGGCAGCCGCCGCCGGTGCAGCAGGCGCGGGGCCGCCCAGCCCAGGTTTAAGTAAAAAAGCCCCACCAGCAAGCCAAAAACCGTGGCCTGCGTCAGCCAAAACTCGGTGGGCTTGGGGCCGGGGTAATCGGGCTGCTGGGCTACCAGCAGCACGGCCACCAAGCCCCAAACCAGGGCGTGGAGCAGCAGCGTGGAGGCCGGGCGAAAAAAGCGGGAAAGCACGGAAAAAAGCGGGTTCTGAAAAGCCCTGCAAACTACGCAACCCGCGGGCGGCTAGCCGCCGGCCAATCGGCGAGCGCCGGAGGTCCGTCGCCCGCTGGGGCCGGGCGGCGCTGGTCGGGCGCGGGGCGCGGGTGGGCGACGCGGGCGGGCGGGCCGGCGATTGGGGCCGTTGCCGAGGCTGGGGTAAGGAGCCGTAGCGCGAACTTTGTAGTTCGCGTTTGTTAAGGGCCAGCGTCGGGGCTCGCTAACGGACGCGAACTACAAAGTTTGCGCTACGTACTCGCCGCCCGCGTCGCAAGCCAACGCTTACGGTACACCCCGCCCCATGAAGCTCAAGAAAAACATCGCCACCAGCGAGGCTGGCTTCGTCTTCAACCCCACCACCGGCGACTCGTTTGCCGCCAACCCGCTGGCAGCCGATATCATCGCCCAGCTGAAAGCCGGGCACGCGGTGGCCGCCATTCAGGCCGACTTGCTGGAGCGCTACGAGGTGTCGGCCAGCCAGTTGCGGCGCGATTTTGACGACCTACTCACCCAGCTCGCGCACTACCAGCTAGTGGAAGAAGCCGCCTGATGTCCGCCACCCCCGCGCCCGCCCGCCGCCCGCTCACCGTAGCCCTCACCGGCCTCAACGCCACCGACAGCCCCGGCGCGGGCGTGGCCGTGGCGCGGGCGCTGCGCGAAAGCCCCGACTTTGAGGTGCGCCTCATCGGCCTCAGCTACGAGGCCCTGGAGCCGGGCATCTACCTGCGCGAGTTGTTTCAGAAAACCTACCAATTGCCCTACCCGGCCGCCGGCTCGGCCGCGCTCTACGAGCGCCTCGACTACATTCAGCAGCAGGAAAAGCTGGACGTGATTATTCCCAATTTCGACGCCGAACTGCCGCTGTTCAGCCGCCTCGAAGCGCGCCTGCGGGCGCTGGGCATCCGGCTGCTGGTGCCCACGCTGGCCCAGCAAGAAGCCCGCGATAAGCTGAATTTGAGCGCTTTTGGGGCCGCCCACGGCCTGCCCGTGCCCGCCACCGAAGTGCTGCCTCATGCCGGCGCGCTGCCCGCTGCGGCCGAGGCGCTCGGCTACCCGCTGGTGCTGAAAGGCCGCTGGTACGAGGCCCAAATCGTGCACAACCTAGCCCAGGCCCACACCGCCTTTCAGCACCTGCAAGCTCGCTGGGGCTTGCCACTGCTGGCCCAGCGCTTCGTGGCCGGCCAGGAACTGAACGTGGCCGGCCTGGCCGACGGGCGCGGCCACTGCCTCAGCGCCGTGGCTATGCGCAAGCTCACCATCACCGACAAAGGCAAGGCCTGGGCGGGCATCACCATTGAAGAGGAAAGCCTGACGGCGCTCGCCCACCGCTTTGCCGAGGTTAGCCAGTGGCGCGGGGCCTTCGAGCTGGAACTGCTGCGCACAGCGGCCGGCGAGCTGTTTATCCTGGAAATAAACCCCCGCTTCCCGGCCTGGATTTACCTCACCGCCGCCGCCGGCCACAACCAGCCCGCTGCCCTGCTTCACCTGGCGCTGGGCGAGGCCGTGGCTCCGTTTGGCGAGGTAGCGGTGGGCAAGATGTTCATCCGCTGCGCCTGGGATTTGGTGGCCGATTATGTTGATTTTCAGCAGATAGCGGGGCTGGGGGAAACTTCTTCGCCCACTACATCTACAAATTATTTATCATGTCCACCCGAGATTCTATAACGGTTCACTGTTGGCGGCCTAATCTGAATATTATCGCATTAGGTATTGGGGCAGGAGCTTCGCTGATTGGCTTGCTGCTAGCTCCGGTATTGCTTGATGCATCTTGGGCTGCGCGGGTCGAAGTAATAGGTGGTATCGTATTCTTCACCCTCGCACTAGCTTATTGCCGCGTAACCGTTACTCCTTGGGAAGTGCAAGTATTAGGCAGCGGTATCTGGAAGGGCCGATACAAATGCCCATTGGAAGAGGCCGCCATTGGGCGCAGTTGGGTACTACCCGAGTTGGCGACGAAAGCTACTTACTACTCACCCTGTCTGGACTTTTCCTCGGCGGAAGATTGGGACACCGGCGTGGAATATGTGGAAATAGAGTTCTATGGCGAGCAAGTGCTCAACTGCTTTCGCCACCAGGAACTGCCAGCCATTCTACACGCTTTGCTCACAATGGCCGCCCGCCGCGTTGCTTTAGAAGCATTAGCTACTCCTGATTCCCATGCCTAAACTCCCCTACGAGCGCCCCACCCTGCGCAAGCTCACGGCCGGCCCGCTTGCCAAAGCCGGCCCGCGCGCCAGCGCCCGGCCGCTGGCCGAGCTCGATGGTGCGCCCGTGCCCGAGCTGCTGGCGCGGTTCGGCTCGCCGCTGTTTGTGCTGAGCGAGCGGCAGCTGCGGCGCAGCTACCAAGCGATGGTGCGGGCGTTTAGCACGCGCTACCCGCGGGTGCAGCTGGCGTGGTCGTACAAGACGAATTACCTCAACGCGGTGTGCCGCACCTTTCATCAGGAAGGTGCCTGGGCCGAAGTAGTGAGCGGTATGGAGCTGGAAAAAGCCCTGCTCAACGGGGTGCCTGGTTCCCAAATCCTGTTCAACGGCCCCGGCAAAACCCGCGCCGACCTGCTGCGGGCCACTGCGGTCGAGGCCGTCATTCACCTCGATAACTTCGACGAGCTGCACCTGCTGCTGGCCGTGGCCGCCGGCCGCGCCCAGCGCCCCCGCGTGGCCATCCGCGTGAACCTCGACGCCGGCCTCGTGCCGCAGTGGGACCGCTTCGGCTTCAACCTCGAAAACGGCCAGGCCTGGCAAGCGCTGAGCCAGGTCGCGGCCGCCGCCGATGCGCTGGAGTTTGTGGGTTTGCATTGCCATTTGGGCACCTTTATTCTGAAGCCCGCCGCCTACGGCGCGGCGGCCACCAAGCTGGCCGCCCTGGCCCAGCGGGCGCAGCAAGAGCTAAAGCTGACCACGCGCTACCTTGACCTAGGCGGTGGTTTTCCCTCTGCCAATACCCTAAAAGGCAGCTTTTTGCCCGGCCCCGATGCCGTGCCCGACATCGACGAGTACGCCGAAGCTATTAGCGAGGCGCTGCTGGGGGCGGGTTTTCGGCCCGAGGCCCTGCCGCTGCTGGTGCTGGAGGCCGGCCGGGCGCTGGTAGACGA
>JAKONR010000074.1 GCA_022701825.1 Hymenobacteraceae bacterium
GCGTACTCGCCCGAGGCGGGGGCCACGGGGTAGAAGCCCAGGGCCGAGAAGATGTACCAGGCCGACATCTGGCCGCAGTCGTCGTTGCCGCCGAGGCCGTCGGGGCCCTGGTGGTACATCTTATTCAGTATCATGCGGATGCGGGGCTGGGTTTTCCAGGGCTGGTCGGTCCAGTTGTAGAGGTAGGCCGCGTGGTGGGCGGGCTCGTTGCCGTGCACGTAGTTGCCGATGATGCCGTCGCGGGTGATGTCCTCGGTTTCGGCGAAGAACTTGTCGGGCAGGTGCATGGTGAAGAGCGAGTCGAGGTGCGGCACGAAGCGCTGGTTGCCCCCCATGCGGGCGATGAGGCCGGCCGGGTCGTGGGGCACGTAGAGGCTGTAGTTCCAGGCGTTGCCCTCGATGTAGCCGGGGTCGCTGGTGGTGAGCACGTCAAATTTTTGGCGGAACGAGCCGTCGGCCAAGCGCGGGCGCATAAAGCTGATGCGGGCGTCGTACACGTTCTGCCAGTTGGTGGCCCGCTGGCGAAACTCCTTTTCAATGTCGGCGCGGCCTAGCTTTTGGGCGGCCTGCGCGATGCAGTAGTCGTCGAAGGCGTACTCCAGGGTTTTGGATACCGAGGCGCCGCTCTTGTCTTCGGGCACGTAACCTTTGTCCATGTAAAGGCCCAGGCCGTCGTACCAGCGCTGGCGGGCGGTAGTCACGCAGGCGTCGAGGGCGTGGTTTTGGTCGAAGGGCGCGTTGCCGAGCACGATGGCGTCGCACACCACGGGCACCGCGTGGTAGCCTATCATGCACCAGTTTTCGTTGGCGTAGTGGCTCCACACGGGCAGCATGTGCTCGGCGCTCTGGTCGAAATGTGCGAGCATACTCTGGGCCATGTCGGCGTTGCGCCGGGGCTGCACGAGGTTGTAGAGCGGGTGCAGCGCCCGGTAGGTGTCCCAGAGCGAGAAGGTAGTGTAATTGGTGAAGCTCTTGGCCTGATAGTTGTTCTGGTCGAGGCCGCGGTACTGGCCATCGGTGTCCTGGTAGGTGGTCACGCCCGTAAAGGCATGGTACATGGCGGTGTAGAAGTTCTCCTTATCGACCCGCTTCGGCGACGTGATGGTGATTTTGGCTAGCTCCTGCTGCCACTGTGCCTGGCCCTTTTGCCGGTAGTCGGCGAAGTTCCAGCCCGGCGCTTCGGCGCGCAGGTTGGCGAGGGCGCCGGCGGTGCTCACGGGCGAGAGCGCGAGCTTGAGCTTTACCTGCTCGCCGGCCCGCGTGGCCCCGAAGTCGAAGTGCAGCCGCAGCTGGTGAGCGGCGAGGTCGGGCCAGTTGTGCGCCTGGTCGAAGCGGCCCCAAAAGCCGCGGTAAGGCTGCTTGGGGTCGTAGTTGCGGCTGCCGTAGGTTTTGAAAGGCTTAGAAAAGCGCAGCGCGAAGTACACCACGCGGGTGCGGCCCCAGCCATTGGTTTGGCGGTAGCCGGTCACGAGCGAGTCGTTTTCGACCCGCACGAAGGTCCAGGTATTTTTGCCGGGGTAGTTGTAAATCCCGGCCATCAAATCCAAAATAATGTGCGACTCGGCGGCCTGCGGAAACGTGTACTGGTGCACGCCCACCCGCGTGGTAGCCGTGAGCTCGGCCAGAATATCATTGTCGGCCAGCCGCACTTTATAGTAAGCCGGCTCGGCCACCTCCGTGGCGTGCGAGTAGGCCGAGCGGTAGCCGCCCAGCGGCCGGTCGGCCGTGCCGGGGTTGAGCTGGAGCGGCCCGGTAGTGGGCATCACCAGAAAATCGCCCAGGTCGGAGTGCCCCGTGCCGCTGAAGTGCGTGTGGCTGAAGCCCACGATGGTGGGGTCTTTGTACTGATACCCCGCACAATAGCTGTAGATGTCGGGGTTGTACTTCCCGTTTTGCTCGTAGCTGATGGTGTCGGTATCGGGCGAGAGCTGCACCGCGCCGAAGGGCACCGTGGCCCCGGGGTAGGTGTGGCCCATCTTGGAGGTGCCCACCAGCGGGTGGGCGTATTGCACCAGGTTTTCAACCTGGGCGCTAGCGGCGAGGGGCAGGAGTAGGGCGGCGAGGAGCAGAGGCTTCATGCCGCCAAAGTAACCGGCTTTGCCCGAAGGCTGCTGATTACGATTGTCATGCTGAGCGCAGCGCAGCGGAGCCGAAGCATCTCTACCGCTTCGTTGTTAGGCGTTAAGGGCTTAGCAAAGAGGTAGAGATGCTTCGGCTCCGCTGCGCTGCGCTCAGCATGACAATCGTAATCAGCAACCAGCAACTACGCCGCATTGCGCAGGCGCAGCCCCAGCATGAAGGCGGCCACGCCCAGCACCAGCAGCCCCACGGCCAGCCAGGTCGTGACCCCAATAACGCCGATGGTGGGGTTGGCCAGCACCATGAACGCCAGCAGGATGCCCAGTAAGCCCAGCGCCAGGTTCCAGCCCCAGCGGCGGTAGCCCAGGCGGCGCAGCGAAAACGCATTGGCCACCGTGGAGCCGCTGCGCAGCAGCAGCCAGAAGCCGATGACGAACGCCAGCGTGCCCGCCG
>JAKONR010000101.1 GCA_022701825.1 Hymenobacteraceae bacterium
TGGGCGAGGGCTTTAGCTACGAAAGCTGCCACTACAACTACGTGCCCACCTACACCGGCCCCGGCCACGCCAGCGTGTACACCGGCACCACACCCGCGCACCACGGCATCGTGGGTAACAACTGGTACGAGCGCGAGGCCGGCAAAGGCACCTATGTCACCGACGACAAAACCGTGCAGTCGGTGGGCGGCTCGCTGGCCGCCGGCCAAATGTCGCCCGCCCATATGCTCACTACCACCATTACCGACGAGCTGCGCCTGGCCACCAACTTCCAGAGCAAGGTCATCGGCCTCAGCATGAAGGACCGGGGCAGCATCTTGCCCGCCGGCCACGCCGCCAACGCCGCCTACTGGTACGACGGCACCAACGGCGCATTTATCAGCAGCACGTTCTACGCCAAGGAGTTGCCGCCCTGGGTCACGAAGTTCAACGCCGCCGGCCACGCCGCCGAGTACTTGAGCAAGCCCTGGACTACGCTGCTGCCGATAGCCGAGTACACCGAGAGCACGCCCGACGACGTGGCCTGGGAATCGGCCTTTAAGGGCGAGGAAAAGCCGGTATTTCCGCACGACCTGCCGCGCCTGAGCGGCGCCACGCCCACGGCCGTGGCCGCCACCATGCGCGCCGCCGGCGAAAAGCCCGCCAAGGCCAGCCCCCAAAACCTCGACCTCATCCGCTCGACGCCCTTCGGCAACTCGCTCACCGCCGACTTCGCCCTCGAAGCCCTGCGCGCCGAGCAACTGGGCCAGGGCGCCCAAACCGATTTTCTGGCCGTCAGCTTCAGCAGTACCGACTACGTGGGCCACCAGTTTGGCACCACCGCCATCGAAACCGAAGACACCTACCTGCGCCTCGACCGCGACCTAGCCCGCCTGCTCGACGGCCTCGATAAGCAGGTCGGCAAAGGCAACGCGCTGGTATTCCTCACCGCCGACCACGCCGCCGACCAGGCCGCCGGCTTCTTGCAGGCACACCGGCTGCCGGGCGGCGGCGTGGGCCCGGCCATCGTGCGCGATACCGTGCAGCGGGTGCTGGCGCGCCAGCACGGCCCCGGCCAGTGGGTGCTGAGCTACGAAAACCAGCAGGTGTACCTCAATCGCCCGCTCATTGTCCAAAAGAAGCTCAACCTGGCCGCCATGCAGGAAGAGGTGGCCGATATTCTGCGCGCCCAGCCGCACATCACGGAGGCCATAACGGCCCACGACCTGCTGCACGGCAGCTGGAACGAGGGCCTGGGCTACTACCAGCAAAATGGCTTTTATGCCTCGCGCTCGGGCGATGTGCTGGCCGTGCTGGCTCCCGGCTGGCTCGAAGCCTACGGCTACCCCGTGGTGAAGGGCACCACCCACGGCGCCTCCTGGGCCTACGACACGCACGTACCGCTGCTCTTCTGGGGCTGGCGGGTGCGCCACGGCGAGTCGATGCAGGAAGTCAAAATAGTGGACATTGCGCCCACGCTGGCCCGCTACCTACACATTCAGGAGCCCAGCGGCTGCACCGGCCGGCCACTCACCGAAGTGATGAAATAGGGCTGCCCCGTAAGCTTTCGCCTGCGAGTACCTCATCCGTAGTTACTTTGTCCCGTAATTGCCAACCCAATTCTAATTTCCTCCCCACTCACCTTCTTATTTAAGCACAACGTGGCCCATTTTAACCCCTGGCACGACGTAGCGGCCGGCGACAACCTGCCGCAGACCGTAACCGGTGTCATCGAAATTCCGAAAAACAGCAAGGGCAAGTTTGAACTCGACAAAGACAGCGGCCTGCTCAAGCTCGACCGCGTGCTGTTTTCGGCCGTGCACTACCCGGCCGCCTACGGTTTCATTCCGCGCACCTACTGCGACGACAAAGACCCGCTCGACATTCTGGTGCTGTGCTCGGTCGATATTCCGCACATGTGCGTGGTCGAGGCCAAAGTCATCGGCGTGATGCAGATGCTCGACCAGGACGAGGAAGACGATAAAATTATCGCCGTAGCCGCCCACGACGTGAGCGTGAACCACTACAACGAGCTCGACGACCTGCCGCCCTACATGATGCGCGAAATGCAGCGCTTCTTTGAGGACTACAAGGCCTTGGAAAACAAGCAGGTAGTCGTAAAGCAATTCTTGGGCCGCGAAGATGCCTACCGCATCATCAACGAAAGCCTGAAGCTCTACGATGAGACGTTCGGCACCGAACACCCGCAGCAAGCGTAGGCCTAGTCTGCAACCCCGGCAAGAAACCAAAAACCCCCGTGCGGACTTTCCGCACGGGGGTTTTTGCTTGGCTCTACAAGTGATAACCAGGGCCAACGGCCTCAGACGGTCATAATCTCCGACTCCTTTTTGGTCAGCAGCTTTTCGACTTCCACGATGTGGGCGTCGGTATATTTCTGCACTTTGGCTTCGGCATCTTTCACGGCGTCTTCCGAAGCACCGTCTTTTTGCAGCTTGCGCAGCGCTTCGTTCACGTCCTTGCGGATGGCCCGCACGCGCACCTTGCCGGCTTCCGACTCGCTTTTGGCCTGCTTCACGAGGTCGCGGCGGCGCTCCTCGGTCATGGGCGGGATGTTGAGGCGCACGCCATCGGCATCCGACATGGGATTGAGGCCCAGGTCGCTGTTTTTGATGGCTTTTACGATTTCGCCCACCATATTTTTTTCCCAAGGCTTGATGTGCAGCGAGCGCGCATCGGGGGCCGACACGTTGGCCACCTGCGAGAGGGGCGTGGGCGAGCCATAGTAGTCTACTTTCAGGCTGTCGAGCATGGCCGGCGAGGCCTTGCCAGCCCGGATGCGCGCCATTTCCACGCTCACGTGCGCTACGGCCTTGCCCATCGACTCCTCGGCATCGTTCAGGTAAAATTGAATTTCTTCGTCCACTTCAGAAAAGAATTAAGAGTTTAAAAGTGTAAGCGGCCAAACTCAGGTTGAAGCCGCAAAATTCAGCTTGCCAAAGCCGGGCACCAACTTTTTAATTCCAAGTCGTTCCGGCTTTGCTTGGCTATGCCCGGGTGGCGGGCTGCACGGTAGCAGCGCGGTCGCTTTTGCCGCTGCTGTTTACGAGCGTGCCCAGCGGCTCGCCGGCGAGCAGGCGCTCCAGGTTGCCCTCAGTGTTCATGTCAAAAACGATGATGGGCAGGTTGTTCTCCTTGCACAGCGTGAAGGCCGTCATGTCCATCACGTTCAGGTTCTTCTCAATCACCGCGTCAAACGAGATTTCCTCGAACTTGGTCGCGCTGGGGTCTTTCTCGGGGTCAGCGGTGTAGATGCCGTCCACCCGCGTACCCTTCAGCACCACGTCGGCTTCAATCTCGATGGCGCGCAGCGAGGCAGCCGAGTCGGTCGTGAAATAAGGCGAGCCAATGCCGGCCCCAAAAATCACCACGCGGCCCTTCTCCAGGTGCCGCACTGCCCGCCGCCGGATGTAGGGCTCGCATACCTGCTGAATGGTGAGGCCCGAGAGCAGCCGCGTGCTCACGTCAATCTTTTCGAGCGCGCTCTGCAAAGCCATCGAGTTGATGACCGTAGCCAGCATGCCCATGTAGTCGCCCTGCACGCGGTCGAGCCCAAAAGCCGCCGCCTGCACGCCCCGGAAGATGTTGCCGCCGCCAATCACCACGGCCACTTCCACGCCTTTGCTGGCCACGGTCTTGATTTCGGTGGCGTACTGCATCAGGCGCTCGGCGTCGATGCCGTACTGCTGGGTGCCCATCAGCGCCTCGCCGCTGAGCTTGAGAAGAATGCGTTTGTAAGTCAAGGTGAAAGAGCGGTTAAGGCTTTATTAATAGGTCTATTGATTTCGTATTGGGGCACTCGGCCTATCTGCCCGAGAAGGAAGCATTTAAGCGAACTGCACCAAAACCTGCCCTTTTTGCACGTTCGCCCGCAGTTCCACTTTCACGCTGCCAACTACGCCATCGGCGGGCGCTTTGAGGATGTTTTCCATCTTCATGGCTTCGAGCACCAGCAGCGGGTCGCCTTTTTGCACGGCCTGGCCGGGCTGCACCCGAATATCCACGATGAGGCCCGGCATGGGTGCTTTCAGCTCGTTGACCTTGGCGGCGGTGGCGTTGCTGAGGCCCATCTGGTCGAGCAGGCGGTCGAAGCGGTCCTTGGCTTGCAGCTCGATGCGCTGGCCGTTCAGCTTCAGCACAAAGGTTTTGGTGGCGTAGTCGGCGCTCACCACTTCGGCGCTATACGACTTGCCTTGGTGCAATACGTGGTAGCGGCCATCGCCGAGCGCCACGATGTCCCACGCAAAGGGCTGGCCGTTAAGGGTTAGGGAGTCGGTGGCTTGGAAGTCCACCTCCCAGCCGGAGGCCGGGCCAGTGCTGATTTGAAGCATACAGGAACCGGCCGAGTGAGCCGAAGCGGGGTTAAAGGTAAGTAAAATCGGGGTTTCGTGCGGAACTTGCTGCTACGTTTCCGCCCTGTCTTTTCCCATGAAGTATTTTGTTAGTGTTGGTTTTCTAGGACTTTGCCTGCTGAGCGGCCCTGCTTTTGGCCAGCCGGGCGGTGGCAAAGGCAAGGCTGCCGCCAAGAAGAACAGCACGGCCGTTGTTGAAGCCGCACCGGTTTCGAGCGGCATCACGGTGCCCTCGTGGCTGCCGCCCGAGGCCCCGGCCCACCCCGCCGCCACGCTGCTTAATGATGTAGTGAACACCAAGCTCGACGTGCGCTTCGACTGGGCCCGGCAGTACCTGCTCGGCACGGCCGTGCTCACGCTGCGCCCGCACTTCTACCCCCAAAGTACGCTGGTGCTCGATGCCAAAGGCTTCGACCTAAAAACCGTGCAGTTGGTAGGGGAGAAGGCCGACAAAAACCTGACCTACAAGTACGACAAAACGCAGCTCGTCATTGCGTTAGACAAAGCCTACACCCGCGACCAGACGTACCAGGTCCGCATCGCCTACGTGGCCAAGCCCGATGAGCTACCGCAGGGCGGCAGTGCCGCCATTACGTCGGATAAGGGCTTGTACTTCATCAACCCGCTCGGCAAGGAGCCCAACAAGCCCCGCCAAATCTGGACGCAGGGCGAGACGCAAAGCAACTCGTGCTGGTTTCCGACCATCGACCACCCGAACCAGCGCATGACCCAGGAAATTGCGCTCACGGTTGACAGTCAATATAAAACCCTGTCGAATGGCTTGCTGGTAAACTCGCGCAAAAACGCTGATGGTACCCGCACCGACATCTGGCGGCAGACGCTGCCCGCCGCGCCCTACCTCACGATGCTGGCCGTAGGCGACTTCGCGGTGGTGTCCGACACGTGGCGCGGTAAGACGGTTGACTACTACGTGGAGCCACAGTATAAAAACACCGCCAAGGCAGTATTTGGGCACACGCCCGAAATGCTGGAGTTCTTCTCGAAGCGCCTGGGCCTCGATTTTCCGTGGGAGAAATACGCCCAGATTGCGGTGCGCGACTACGTGAGCGGCGCCATGGAGAACACCACGGCCACGGTCCACGGTAGCACCATTCAGGCCACCAGCCGCGAGCTGCTCGATGCGCAGTACGAAGGTGCTGAATCGACTATTGCGCACGAGCTGTTTCACCATTGGTTCGGCGACCTCGTCACGTGCGAGTCGTGGAGCAACCTGCCGCTCAACGAGAGCTTCGCTAATTACGCGCAGTACCTCTGGGCCGAGCAGAAATACGGCCCCGACCAGGCGGCGCTGGTACAGCAGCACGACTTGGCCGCCTACCTCGAAGAAGCCAACGATAAGCGTGAGCCGCTCATCCGCTACCGCTACCAGAACCGGGAGGATATGTTTGACCGCCACTCGTATGAGAAGGGCGGCCGGGTGCTGCACATGCTGCGCAAGTACGTGGGCGACGACGCCTTTTTTACGTCGCTCAGCCGCTACCTGGCCAAAAACAAGTACACGGCGGTCGAAATCAGCAAGCTGCGCGAAGCCTTTGAGGAAACAACCGGTGAGGATTTGACCTGGTTTTTCGACCAATGGTTTATGCAGCGCGGCCACCCCGAGCTGAAAATTACCCACAGCTACAGCAATGGCCAACTGCTCTTGCGCGTGCGGCAGATGCAGGATACTGTATTTCAACCCATCTACCGGCTGCCCGTCACTATCACCGTGTGGCAGAAGGACAAGGCCATCGACCACCGCATTACCGTCACTAAAACCGACGAGACGTTCTCCTTCATCGCCGCCGACCGCCCGAGCTTGGTGAAGTTCGACAGCGAGGCGCAGCTACTGGGTGAAATCGACGAGGAGCGCAGTACTGAGGAGCTGGTGTTTCAGTTTTACCACGCCCGCAACTACTTGCAGCGCGCCGAGCCGCTAGAAATGTTGCATAACAAAGCCGCCGATGCCGGCGTCAGTGGCATGTACCGCAATGCCTTGCAGGATAATTTCTACGCTATCCGGCGCTCGGCGCTCGACCACCTGCGCGCCTATCGGGGCACCGCCCCCACGGCCGTGCGCAGCGAAATCCAGCACTTCGCCACCACCGACCCCAGCAGCGCCGTGCGGGCGCAGGCCATTACCACGCTCTCGTTCTTCGCCAGCGAAAACTATGGCTCCGTGTACCAGGCCGCGCTACGCGATAGCTCGTACCTAGTAGAGGCTGCCGCCGTGGCTGCCATTGCTAAGTCGCCTACGCCCGCCGCCTTGCAGCAGGTAGCCGCGCTCGACAATACCAGTAATTCAACCCTGCTCGTGGCCATTGCCGAGTGCTACGCCAAGGCTGGCACCATCGAGCAGTACCCGTGGTTTTTGCGCCGCCTGCCCGATGTCAATGACCTCGATTTGTACGCCTATTTGCAGTCGTTCGGGGCCTTTATGGTGCAGATGCCGGCCATTGAGCGCGAAAAGGGCGTGCAGACACTGGAGACGCTGGCGCGTACGCACCCGCAGTACTACGTGCGGCTGGGAGCCTACAAAGGGCTGGTCACGCTGGCGGCTGGCACACCTGCGCTCAAAGAAATTTTGCGTGATATCCGGGACAAGGAAAAAGACGAGCGGCTAAAGGCGTACTACGGTATGATTTAATTATCAAGATGTTGAATAAAAGTGCTGAGTTGGAGGCAAAACGCAGGAATTAAAAATTAAAACTTTTTTCTTGCCTCCTACTTGCATCTTCCCAAAAAACCTGTACTTTTGCGTCTCAATTCGGGTAAACGACCAGAATTAAGCAAATGGGGGTATCGCATAGCGGCAATTGCGGGTGACTGTAACTCACCTCCTTCGGGTTCATAGGTTCGAGTCCTGTT
>JAKONR010000110.1 GCA_022701825.1 Hymenobacteraceae bacterium
GGCTTCAAGTGGAGCCTCGATATGGTAACCGAGCGCGCCGACCGCATCATGACCGATGCCTTCGAGAAGGTGTACGCCGTGAGCCAGAAGTACAACTGCTCGCTGCGCATCGCGGCCTACGTGGTCGCCATCGACAAAGTGGCCCAGACCTATAAGTTCCGCGGCGGCTACTAAAAATCACTGATTAGCACTGATTTCACGGATTTTGTGGACGACACCAGGCCTGCGGGTCTGGTGTCGTTTTGGTTATATGAGAGCCATTGGCAACCGTTGCCGTTAATTTGCGTGTTAGTTGGGCCTGGGCAGTATCGTTGGTAAACTCAGGGGAAAGCTCCCTGAACCAGAGCGAAATCGTCCACAAAATCCGTGAAATCCCTTAAAATCCGCGCTAATCCGTGATTAAGATACATAAAGAAGGCCGCCGCATCCTGTTTGTGACGCTGCTAGTGCTGCTGGCCCTCAACCTGCTGCTCAACCGCTACAACGGCCCCAACGTGGCGTTTAACCGCATTTTTGCCGGTGTCTCGGTGGTAGCGTTTCTCACGCTGTTGCAGTTTTTTCGGTCGCCCTTCCGCCGCCTGCTCACCCACGAAGACCTGCTGCTGGCCCCCGCCGATGGCAAGGTAGTGGTAATCGAAGAGGTGTACGAAAATGAGTATTTTGAAGCCCCGCGCCGCCAGATTAGCGTGTTCATGTCGCCCATCAACGTGCACATCACCCGCAACCCGGTGTCGGGCATTGTGCGCTACTTCAAGTATCACCCCGGCAAGTACCTGCTGGCCTGGCACCCTAAAAGCAGCACCGACAACGAGCGCACCACGGTAGTAGTCGAAAGCGACGCCGGCCCGCTCGTGCTCTTTCGCCAGATAGCCGGAGCCATGGCCCGCCGCATCGTGTGGTACGTGAACGAAGGCGACGAAGTAAGCCAGGGCGAGGAATTTGGCTTCATCAAATTTGGCTCGCGAGTGGATGTTTTCGTGCCGCTCGACGCCGATATTAAAGTAACGCTGGGCCAGAAAGTGAAGGGCGGCGAAACCGTGCTGTGCCAGTTGAAAGGCTAAATTGCTAACGCAATACCCCAACAAGCAAGGCCCGGCCGCACACTGTGCGGCCGGGCCTTGCTTGTTGGGGTATTGCCAAACTCGTTGCTAGCGCGAGCGCTGAATCTGCTCTAGTTGCTGCTGCATTTTCTTAGCCGTTTCAGGGTTCGACATCACAAGGTAAGTCAGGCCCATGAGTAGCAGCAGGCAGCCGCCAAGTGGCAACGCCCAGTTGCGCGGCTGAAACTTGTAGGTGCCGATGTAGCGCGGCCAAAACCACCAGATGTAGGATAAGATAAGCGGCACATCAATCAGAAAAGCCATGGACAGCGACAGGAAATGCTGCGCCAATAGCCACTTTACCAAGAACACCCGAGCCACTAAATAAGCAGCCACCACCACAAATAGCCGCAGAATAGCATTGCCCCGCCCAAGCCGGTACATGTTCATGGCCAGTAAGATAGCGCCCGCCACTACCGACAGCGTAGCCGAAACCACGACGATGCCAGCCGGCGAGTACAGCCGTGGCAAGTCCTCATCGGGCACTTCGGCTTCGGCGCTGGCCTGGGCGGCGGCCGTAGCCTGCTGCTCGCGCACCGCAGCTTCGAGCGGCGGGCGCAGCTCCACGTCTTCGGGTGCGGGCTGGCCCCGGCGGCGCAGCTCGTCGAGGGCTGCCAGCACGGCATCTTCGCGGTACTGGGCGTGGCCCGTCACGTACTCGCGTAGCGCCGCATCGGTTTTGAGGGCCATTTTGGCCGCGTAGTCTTCCATGGGTAACGAGCAATTAACAACGAGCCATGAGCAGCCTCCCCAGCGAGCAGTTGGTGAGGCTGCTCATGGCTCGTTATTCATTGTAAAATTGAGAAATGGCGGCACCCGCCCGCCGTACATCCTCAAACGAATTATAGAGCGGTACGGGTGAGAGGCGGATGACATTGGGCTCGCGCCAGTCGGCCATGACACCCTGCGCGGCCAAGAAATCGAACAGCTCGCGCCCGCGCTCGTGCACCAGCAGCGAGAGCTGGCAGCCCCGCTCGGCCGGGTTTTGGGGCGTTATTATTTCGAGCTTGGTCTTAGGCAAGCCCAGCGAATGGATGAGAAATTCGAGGTAGCCAGTCAGCTGCTCGCTCTTTGCTCGCAGGGCGCTCATGCCGCCCGCCTGGTCAAACAAGGCCACGCTGGCCCCGTAAATAGCCAGCGTGATAATCTGGCCATTAGAGAGTTGCCAGCCGGCCGCGCCCGGCATGGGCCGGAAGCCTTTTTTCATCTTGAAGCGCTCGGCCTGGTCGTGGCCCCACCAGCCGGCCAGCCGCACCAAGTCGGGCCGGTCGGCAAAGCGCTCGTGCACAAAGATGCCCGACGAGCCCCCCGGGCCCGAATTGAGGTACTTATAATTGCACCAGCAGGCAAAATCCACGTCCCAGTCGTGCAGATGCAGCAGCACGTTGCCGGCCGCGTGGGCCAGGTCGAAGCCCACCGTGGCCCCCACCGCGTGCCCCGCCCGCGTGATGGCCGCCATGTCAAACACCTGCCCGGTATAGTAGTTGATGCCCCCAAACAGCACCGTAGCCAGCGAGTCGCCCAGCTCCGCTATTTTGGCCTCGATGTCCTCGGTGCGCAGCGTGTGCTCGCCAGCGCGGGGCGCAATTTCCACGATAACCTGCTCGGGGTCAAGGCCGTGCAGGCGGGCCTGGCTTTCGAGCGCGTACTGGTCGCTAGGGAAGGCTCCGGCCTCCATCAGCACCTTATAGCGGGTGGCGGTGGGGCGGTAAAAGGTGACTAACAGCAGGTGCAGGTTCACGGTCAAGGTGTTCATTACCACCACCTCATCGGGCCGGGCGCCCACTACGCGGGCCGTGGCCTCGTTCAGGGTTTCGTGGTAGGTCATCCAGGGCGAGTCGCCGGTGAAGTGGCCTTCCACGGCGCGCTCTTCCCAGGCTTTGAACTCGCGCTCGGCGGCGGCGCGGGCTGTTTTAGGCAGGAGGCCCAGCGAGTTGCCGCAGAAATAAGCGGCCGGCTGCCCGCTGGGACCGGCCGGCAGGTGAAACTCCTGGCGAAAATGAGCGAGCGGGTCGGCCGCGTCCTGGGCAGCGGCAAAAGCGGGGGAAGTATCGTAAGCCATCGGTAAGTAGAAAAAGTATGCAATAATCGGTAGCGGCCGCTCGCCGCCCGCGCCAGCCACCCGCTAGCGCAGCCGAAAAATGTCGAATACCCGCCGCCCCTCGCCCTCCAGTCGTAAGGAGTATACCGGCGCGCCGAGCCCGCTATACGGCTGAGGGTGAAAGCGGTAGGAGGAGATAAAGTAATCGGCCGGCCCGTTGGGGTAGCGCTGAATCACGAGCCGCGCCCGGTCGGCGGGCGGCAGCAGGTGGCGGTTCATAATATCGGCGGCCGGCAGGTTGGTGCGCACCCAAATAATGGGCCGGTCGTCGTGTCGCAGCACCCATTCCAGGCCCTGCCGAAAGCTCAGGCCCCAGTAGTCGTACTCGTAGCGCAACTCGGGGTGAGGGCCAGCCAGGGCGTTGAAATACAGATTCTCCAACGGGTGCAGCTGCATCATGGTTCGAGCAGTCAGGCCCATTGAAGCGGCAACGACTAGCGCCGCCGCCCCGCGCCAGCGCGCTTGTACTTCCGCCGGCAGCTGCCAGCGCCACACCGCCGCTAGCCCGCCCAGCGCCAGCAGTAGCAGCGGCGGATACGCAAAGTACAGTTGCCGCCACCCGTCATACAGCACCGCATGCAGCCCAATAACCGCCAAAAACGGCTCCGCGCCCAGCCCCCACAGCAGCAAATCCAGCCATTCGGCATCGCCATTGTAGAGCCGCCGGCCGCGCTGCGCTACCTGCCGCCCCAGCCGCGCCAGCGCCACCGCCAGGCCCGCCAGGTACAGCAGCGGCGTGGTAATGGCCAGCCAAAGCACCGAGTAATGCCAGGGCAGCGGGTTGGCGGTCGAAATAAGCTGCCCCCGGTACAGCATTTCGCCAATCCAACGGAAGTGACTCATATTGAGCCACGACTGCCAAAAGCGCTCGGCCGGGGCCGCCCACAGGTAGGGCCAGCCGGCCACCACCAGCACCGGCAGCAGCCCGCAGTACAGCAGCGCCGCGCTACCTGCCCGCCCGCCCCGGTAGTCGCCGTGCCACACGCGCAGGGCCAGCAGCACCAGCGTCAGCACGGGCACCAGCACGCCCATCAGGCGGATGTCGATAGCCACGGCGCAGGCCAGCGCGTGCAAAGCCGCCCGCGCCGCGTTGGGCCGCCGGATAAACGCCGCTGCCGTGGCCGCCGCCACCAGGTAGCTGGCCAAAAACACGGCATCCTTACTATTATAAAAGAAAGCGGCAAACTGCCGGGGGCTGAGCAGCAAAAACGTAACCCCGAGCAGGCCCGCCCGCCAGCTTCGCAGCCGCCGCGCAGCCAGCCAGTAAAAGGCCAGCAGCCCCGCGCAGCTCACTAGCCACACGCAGCGGTGCCGCAGCCGCAGCACATCGCCCATATCGGTGTAGCCAGTCAGCTTCTCCACCACCGCCAAGGGCAGCTCAAACGCCACTCCGTAGTCGCGGTCAACGTAGTGTTCGAGGCGGTTTTTGGGGGCCGTGGCGGCCAGCCGCTCGGCGGCGCGGGCGGGTAGCCAGCGTGGCGGCACTAGCCCGTAGAGGTACACCAGCGAAACCTGCCCGCTCTCGCGGCACGAGTCCTCGTCGATAAACGAGCCGTAATCGGGTGCCCGCCACAGCCCCAGCAGCCCCAGCAGCCCAAAAAACAGCCCCACCACCGGGCGGCGGTAGCTGTCGGGCAGCAGGCGGGCGGGCAGCGAGGAAGCAGGCAAAAGATTGGGAATTTTGATAGCGCTAAGGTCGAAATACTAAGAAAACGCCTGTCATTGCGAGCGTGGCGAAGCAATGAAGCTGTTTAGGAAGTAGCCAGAGGAATGCAAAATGCAAAAGACTCCCACAAAAGCGGGAAATTTGAGGTGCGACCCATCTCCTTTCCCCCTCTCATGGAAGTCCTGAGCAAAGATATGATTACCCGTTGGTTACTGCCCCACCTGCCCCTGCGCACGGGTGGCCGCCGCTTGGCCGCTGACCCGGCCGAGCTAGTAGGGGCCATCTGCTATAAACTCAAAACCGGCTGCCAATGGCGCTGGCTGCCCGTGAAAGCCTTGTTCACAGGCGAGCCACTGAGTTGGCAGGGCGTCTACTACCACTTCAATACCTGGGGCAAGCAAGGCGCCTGGAAAAACATGTGGCTCACTAATTTGCGCCTGCACCGGCGTGCCCTGAACCTGTCCAGCGTTCAACTGGACGGCAGCCACACGCTCGCCAAAAACGGGGGAGCGGCCATCGGCTATCAGGGCCGCAAAGCGGGCCGCACCACCAACGCCTTGTTGCTGGCCGCTGACCAAGGACTTCCACTGGCTATGGCCACGCCCCAAGCCGGCAACCAGCACGACACCTTTGAGTTGGAGCGCGTCTTTGCCGAGCTCTGCGAGCTGCTGGAAGCCGCCGAGCTGCGGTTGGACGGCCTCTTTCTAAATGCGGATAAAGCCTTTGACGTCAGCAGCTTGCGGCAGGCCTGCGCGCGGCGCGGTATTGAGGCCAATATCCCGCGCAACCGGCGCGCAGCTGATTGGCAGACCGACGACAACACCCCGCTCGCCCCCGAACTTTACCACCGACGCCTAGTCATCGAGCGCCTCAACGCGTGGCTCGACGGCTTTAAAACTCTACTCGTACGCTACGAAACCAGTCTGCAAAACTGGCTGGCCTTTCACTGGCTGGCTTTTACCGCCCTACTGCTGCGTAAAATGACCAACCCGCCCACTTCCTAAACAGCTTCAATCACAGTAGGAGGGGCCGCTCTAGCGCCGCTCCACAGGTGCGATTGCTTCGCTACGCTCGCAATGACAGGCATTTTACTAACCCAAACCGCTGCCACTAAAGACAGGCCCGACTCACGCTGGGCCTGTCTTTAGTGGCAGTTACATTTTCTCAAAAACCATGGCCACGCCCTGGCCCACGCCCACGCACATGGCCGCGAGGCCGTAGCGCACGCCTTCGCGGCGCTGCATTTCGTGCACCAGCGTGGCCACGATGCGCGCCCCGCTCGACCCCAGCGGGTGGCCCATCGCGATAGAGCCACCGTTCACGTTGAGCTTGGCTTGGTCTACGCCCAGCTCGCGGACCACGGCCACGCTCTGCGACGCAAAAGCTTCGTTAATTTCAAATAAGTCAATGTTTTCCAGCTTGAGACCGGCGCGGTCCAGCACCTTCCGGATGGCCGGCACCGGCCCCATGCCCATAATGGCGGGGTCAACGCCCACCACCGCCGAAGCCAGGATTTTGGCCATCGGCTTGAGGTTGTAGCGCGCCAGGGCGTCGTCGCTCACGAGCAGGGCCGCAGCGGCCCCATCGTTGATGCCCGCCGAGTTGCCCGCCGTTACGGTGCCGCCATCGGGCTGAAAGGCGGGTTTTAGGGTCGCCAGCTTTTCGAGCGTCGACACGCGGGGCTGCTCGTCGGTGTCAAACAACGCCGTGTCGCCCTTGGGCTGCGGCAAAAACACGGGCACCAGCTCCTTCCGGAAGCGGCCTTTTTCGGCGGCGCGGTGGTATTTGCGCTGGCTCTCGAAGGCAAACGCGTCTTGGTCCTCGCGGCTCACGTTGTACTGCGCGGCCACGTTTTCGGCCGTGTGGCCCATGGTGTAAGGAAAGTGCATCTTGGCCAGCTTTTGGTTCACGAAGCGCCAGCCCAGAGTAGTATCGTGCGCCGTAAAGTCGCGGGCAAACGCCGTGGCCGACTTCGCCATCACAAACGGGGCGCGGGTCATGCTCTCGGCCCCGCCGGCCAGGTACACGTCGCCCTCGCCCACCTTGATGGCGCGGGCGGCATCCACGATGCTTTGCAGGCCACTGGCGCACAGGCGGTTTACGGTGCTGCCGGGCACCGTCACGGGCAGGCCGGCCAGCAGCGCGGCCATGCGGGCCACGTTGCGGTTGTCTTCCCCGCTCTGGTTGGCGGCGCCCATTATCACGTCCTCAATCGCGTTTTTGTCAACGCTGGGGTTGCGGCGTAGCAGCTCGCGCAGCACCAGGGCGGCCAAGTCGTCGGGGCGCACGCTGCTGAGCGCGCCGCCAAATTTTCCAATCGGGGTGCGCACGGCATCCACGATATATGCATTCGGCATTCTCGTAAGTATCGTTGGGGCGGCGCTAGTCCGCCAGTTGAAAGCTAATTTTGGGCTGCCCGCGCAGTAGCGCGGCGGGCATTTTTCACAACTACAAAGATGATACAAAGAATCCAAAGCGTATTTCTACTGCTGCTGGCCCTTTCGATGCTGAGCATGTTGGCGCTGCCGCTCTGGCACAAGGTCGACGGCCTCACCCACCAGGAGCTCACCCTCACGGCGCTCAACTTTCAGGCCGTGGGCATGAGTGCCCCGGCCGGCGCGGCCCCGGTTTTTGTCATTGCCATTGTCGCCCTGCTGTCGGCCGCCGTGGCCGTGTACGAGATTTTTCAGTTTCGCAATCGCTTCGGTCAGCTCAAGCTGGGCATGGTCAACCTGCTGCTGATTGTGGCGGTATTTGGGCTCCAGTTCTACTTTTCTAACCTGGGCGAAGCCGCGCTCAACCCCAAGCTCGAGGGCCAGTTCCAGCCGGCCTTCTACCTGCCCACGCTGGCGCTCATGCTCAACCTGCTCGCCAATCGCTTCATCCGCCGCGACGAGCAGCTGGTGCGCAGCGCCGACCGCCTGCGCTAGCCTAGCACGGCACGGTAGCCCAGCAAAAAGCCCCGGTCGCCTTAGTGGCGGCCGGGGCTTTTTAGGGTAGAGTAGGAGTACACGAAAAATAAATCACCTCAATACTGCGGCAAGCCTAGTGCCTGCTGCACTTCCCGGATGCTCGACGGATAGCGGAGCGCGTCGTACACCCGATAAAAATTCTGCTGGTCGCTCAGGTGCGCGTAGCCATGCTTGGCCAGGTCGATGCGCGCCCGGTCAAACGCCAGCGTGTTGAGCAATTCGGCCAGCTCGTCGGCCCGCACCGTGCGCTGGGCCAGCGCCTGCTTCACTATCGAAAGGCGCTCATCGTCGAAGGGCTGATTGCGAAGCGCTTGGGTCAGGTTTTGCACCTCGGCGGGTGGCATGGCATACAAGTAATTGCCTTCAGCATTAGGATAATAGCCACCATTTGGGAGTGGGGTATTGCCAGGGCCGTAGCCGCCAAGGTACCCAGGCGCGCCGGGCGCGGGCGCACCACCGTAGCCGCCAGCCGGGCCAGTGCCGGGGTAGCCGCCCGGTGCGCCGGGGCCGCCGTAGGGCGCGTTGCCGGGGGCCGGGTAGCCACCCGAGGGGTCAGGAGCATTGCCGTAGTAGCCGCCCGGCCCGGTGCTACCCGGGGCTGGCGCCGAATAGCCGCCACCGGGGTAGCCAGCGCCCGGCCCAAAAACCGGCCCCGCCAAGGGTACCGCGCCCACTTGCCGCAGCCGGGGCCCGCCGGGGCGCAGCACCAGCACGTAGCTCGTTTCGAGGCCCGGCTCCAGCCACACCAAGGTGCGGAAGCGCATGGGCGGCCCGTAGGGCGCGGCGATGCTGAAATCGGCCCAGTGCTGGCCGGGCGGCAGGCGGTCTACGTGCACTTGCCGGGCCGCTACGCGCGTGAGGGGCCGGCCATCGAGCAGCATACCAAACACCAGGCCGCGCTCCGAAGCGAAGTTGGCCGTGGCGGGCGGCACGGGCGGCGCAGCCGCAACGGCAGGGGCAAAACCTGCCCAGTTGAGGAGAGTAGCAGCGGCCAAGGCGAGTAGCGTTTTCATGACATAAGCAGGTAGGGCCGGCAAGAAGCTTCGCCGGGTTGCCTACCCCAAATCCAAACCTCGTGCCAACAAAAAAGCCCCCGCACGGCGGAGGCTTTTTTGGTTGGTGCCTAGTTAGTAGTGCTTAGCGCTTAGGTAGTAAGAAGTGCTTTATTAACGTCTGCTTACTAAGTAGTTAGTGCTATTTATCGACGCTCGTCACTTTAAACTCGGTGCGGCGGTTGCGCTGGTAGTCAGCTTCCGACTTCGGGTTCTTCACGATGGGCTGCGTTTCGCCGTAGCCTTTCGCCGTGAGGCGGCCTTTGCTGATGCCCTTGCTCACGATGTACGCCACGGCCGATTCGGCGCGCTTCTGCGAGAGCTTGAGGTTGTAAGCGTCTTTGCCGCGCTGGTCGGTGTGCGAGCTCAACTCAATGTGAATCTTGGGGTTATCGCGCAGCGTTTGCACCAGCGTGTCGAGGCGCACGGCAGCATCGGGGCGGATGTTAAACTTGTTGTAGTCGTAGAAGATATCGCGCACCACGATAGGCTTCTTGTTTATCTTATTCAGCGTCAGGGTTACGGGAATCTTGACGTCGGTTTGCAGCTGCGTCATCGAGGTTGGGTAGCGGCCCTCGGTGCTCGCGGTAGCCCGCGCAATGAAATGCTGGTCGCGGTCGGCAAACAGCTGGTAAGTCTGAGCCGAGTCGAGCTTGGCCGTGAACTTGCCGCCGGGGCCGGCCGTCACATCCTGCTTGCGGCCGTTGGGGCTCGTGATGGTCACCGTTTCGCCGTCGAGCGGGGTAGTCGAGTTGGTTTCGCTATCGAAGGCCTGCACCGTGCCATCGAGCGTGTACGTCACCACGGGGCGCGGCTTTTTCTTGAACGAGTACAGGTCGTCGGAGCCTTTGCCACCTTCGCGGTTCGACGAAAACACGCCCATGCCCGGCCCGGTGAAGAAGGGCGCGAAGTCGTCGCCCGCCGAGT
>JAKONR010000087.1 GCA_022701825.1 Hymenobacteraceae bacterium
TTATGCCCACACCTGCCTATTTAACCCAGCACCAGCACCGGTTTCTTGAAGAACTGCTTGATTGGCTGCGCATCCCGTCGGTTTCGGCCGACCCCAAGTTTCACGGCGACGTGCTGCGGGCCGCCGACTTCATCAAAGACCGGCTGCAAGAGGCCGGCGCGACGCTGGTCGAAATATGCCCCACGGCCGGCAACCCCATCGTGTATCGGGAGTACATGGCCGGCCCCGACCGGCCCACCGTGCTCGTGTACGGCCACTACGACGTGCAGCCCGCCGACCCCTACGAGCTGTGGACGTCGCCGCCCTTCGAGCCGGTTATCAAGGACGAAAAAATATACGCCCGCGGCGCCTGCGACGACAAAGGCCAGGTGTATATGCACGTGAAAGCGCTCGAAATGATGCTGCGCGACGGCGGCCCCGGCGTGCCCTGCAACATCAAATTCATGTTTGAGGGCGAGGAGGAAATCGGCTCCGACAACCTGGGCATCTTCGTGAAAGCCAATAAAGAGAAGCTGGCGGCCGACGTCATTCTCATCTCCGATACCGGCATTTTGGCCAACGACGTGCCCAGCATCGAGGTAGGTTTGCGCGGCCTCAGCTACCACGAGGTGGAAGTAACCGGCCCCAATCGCGACTTGCACTCCGGCCTCTACGGCGGGGCGGTGATGAACCCCATCAACGCGCTCTGCGACATGATAAGCAGCCTGCACGACGAAAACCGCCACATCACCATCCCCGGTTTCTACGACAACGTGGCCGAGCTGAGTGCCGCCGAGCGCGCCGAAATGGCCGAGGCGCCGTTTTCGCAGGCCGATTTTGACGCCAGCATCGGCCTGCCCGCTGCGGCCGGCGAGGCCGGCTTTAGCACGCCCGAGCGCACCAGCATCCGGCCCACGCTCGATGTCAATGGCATTTGGGGCGGCTACATTGGCGAGGGCGCCAAGACGGTGATTCCGAGCAAGGCGTTCGCCAAAATCTCGATGCGCCTGGTGCCCCACCAAACCAGCGACGAAATCACGGCGCTCTTCCAAAAGCACTTCGCCAGCATCGCGCCGGCCGGCGTCACGGTCGAGGTGCGGCCCCACCACGGCGGCGAGCCCGTGGTGACGCCCACCGACTCGGCCGCGTACCGCGCCGCCGCCCGCGCCATGGAAAAAACCTTTGGCAAGAAGCCGGTGCCCACGCGCGGCGGCGGCTCTATCCCCATCGTGGCCATGTTCAAGAGCGAGCTGGGCCTCGACTCGGTGCTGCTCGGCTTTGGCCTCGACTCCGACGCCATCCACTCGCCCAACGAGCATTTCGGGGTTTTCAATTTCCTGAAAGGTATCGAAACCATCCCCGAGTTCTACCGCGAGTACGCGGCGGGCGAGTAGGGGAGCAGCGTTCTGTCATAAAGCAAAAGCCCGGTTCCTGCGCAGGAACCGGGCTTTTTGGTGCCCAAAAAGGCGGCTTAGCGGCCGCTCACCGAGTACGTGAGGTAGAGCTGAAACGCGCTGTTGCGGGCGCGAGCCTGCACGGTGGTGTTGCCAACGGTAGTGGCTTTGTCCACGTTGGTGAAGCCACCGTTGTAGCGCAGCCCCACGCCGAGGCCGTGCTTGAGCTGGTAGCCCAGCCCGAAGAGGTAGCCAAAATCGACGGAATTATAGCCGTTTTTCACATCAACCGACACGCTGCCCGCCTGCGACTTGGCGGCCACCAAAAAGCCGACCTGCGGACCAGCTTCGAAAAACAAGCCACCCGTATTTACGTGAAAAGCCAGCGGCACATCGATGTAGTGCAGCCGCAGCGAGCGGTCGGTAACGTTGGCGTAGTTGCCGCCTTTTTGCGAGTACAGCAGTTCGGGCTGGAAGGCGAAGAGCGGCGTGAGGCCAACGTTGGCAAAAATACCGGCGTGGAAGCCAAACCGGTTGTCGAAAACCTTGGCGTCGGCCCCGGTAAGGCTGGTGAGCGAAGCGCCGGCTTTCAGGCCCAGCGATACTTGGCCGCCGCCGTGGCCCCGCCGCTGCGCCTGGGCTGCCGTGCTGGCACTCAGGCCCAACGCCAGCAGCGCTATCATAGTTTTTCTCATTCGAAAGACCTATTGGTAAAGTAACTAGAGCAGCAAAGCTACGGGCAACGCCAGCTTTTGGGGCCGCCGAAAAACCGGCTTGCAAATAAAATGATGTGCTAAGTAACTTGTCCTGAGCGGATTGGCCGCTGCCCGGCGCCGGGCTTCAGCAAAGCTAGCCAGCGTCTAGCCGCACAAAAAAACCGACCACTTTGCAGTGGTCGGTTTTTAGTGATGCCCGAACTGATTTCGGTGCAAGTAGGCTTATTTGCCGCCGAAGGCGTAGCCAACTTGGAACTGGAATACCGAGTTCTGAACTACTGGGTTGCGAGCGAAAGCAGCGCCGGTGCCAGTAGCAGCTTTGAGGGTGGTAGACTGGCCGTCTTTGTATACTTTCGAGAAGTCGCCGGTATAGCGGATGCCGAGGCTCAGGCCGCTGGTAAGTTGGTAGCCCAGGCCACCAGCATAGCCTATTACTACTTTATTGAGGTCGTTGGTGCTGGTGTTCTCAGTCGACTGCGTGTTTACGCCGCCAGTCTGGAAGAAGTCACGGTTGTGCAGTACGAAGCTACCTTGGGGGCCGAGCTCTACGAAGAAGCCTTTGCCATCTTCGCCGATGTTGTAGCGGAACATGATGGGAATATCGAGGTAACCCAGGGTGCTTTTCAGCGTCAGGTTATTAGTACCTTGGTAGTTATCTACCGAAGCGCCTTTTTGCGAGTACAAGAACTCAGGCTGAATCGAGAAGTTGTCCGACACGCCAAAGTTCACGAGCGCACCAGCAGCAAAGCCAGCTTTGTACTCCGAACCTTTCGAGTCGGCACCCGAGAAAGTAGCACCGTTAAAACCGCCCTTTACACCAACCTTGATACCGGTTTGAGCATTAGCAACACCAGCAGCGCTGGCAAGAACGACGAGCGAGAGAATGATTTTTTTCATGGCTGAAAAAAGAGTGTGGATAAAACCGGTCGGGATAAGGTGAAATAAGAAATTGCAGTTGACCGGAAATGCGCCTTATACAAGCGGCGTTGGGGCAGGGTTACAGTTTGAGAAAAATTTAGTTTTATTCTGAGTAGCAGTTTCCAGTGCAGCCGAGCGCGTATTTTTGGAACTGGTTTGCTGCCAGCTTTATGCCCTCCGTCCGATTGCGACTAGATTCTACTCGTTATTTTCTAAGTTTCTGTGGCCTGGTGCTGGCTTTGTGGCCGGCCCAGCCAGCACTGGCGCAGGTAGCGCCTACCCCAGCCGCCTACGACTCGGCCGCCGCGCAGGCCCCCCGGCCGCCGCTGGTGCTGGGGGCCTACGCGCAGGGCAGCTTTATCCTCAACCACACGGCGGCCATCAGCCACCTGGTAGCCTCGCATCCTACTGGCTTTGAGCTGAATGCGCAGCGCCAAACTACGGGCCGTGCCGCCTGGCACGGCTGGTATAAGTACCCCAAAGTGGGCCTGGCGCTGGTGTACTACGACTACCACAACCCCGTGCTCGACCGCAGCTACGCGGCCACGGTGTACATCAGCAAGCCACTTTGGCGCACGCCACGGCACGATTTGAGCTTCCGGCTGGGCACCGGGCTGGCCTGGTTTACCAACCCCTTCGACCTGCAAGCCAACCGCAAGAACACCATCGTTAGCTCGTCGCTGAACGCCACCTTGCAGTTGCGGCTGGAATACGACTACGCCCTGAGCAAACACCTCGGGCTACTGGTGGGCCTGGCCGTCAACCACTACTCAAACGGCGCCACGACCAAGCCCAACTTCGGCATGAACCTGCCCTCGCTGGTGCTGGGCCTCAACTACCACCAGCAGCGCCCCGCACCCACGGTGCCCTACCTGGCCCCCAACCCGGCCGACGTGGGGCGTAACTTCTTGCTGGCCAGCACCAGCCTGGGCTACAAGCAGGTCGGCGTGGGCGACTACCAGAAGCACCTCGTCAACTCCGTAACCGTGGCCGCCGGCCGCCGCGTAAACCGCAAAAGCAACCTGCTGCTGGGCCTCGAAGGCTTCTACGACCGCTCGCTGCTGGCCGCCCAGCGCGACACCGCCCGCAGCGGCGACCGGCTGGTGGATGTCAAAAAAGCCGGCGTATTCGTGGGCCACGAGCTGCTGTTTGGGCGGCTGGCCTTCGTGTCGCACCTGGGTGTCTACGTCTATAACCCCTACAAATCCAATACTTTTTACTACGAGCGGTTGGGTTTGCGCTACCAGTTTACGAAGGTGGTTTTCGGCGCGATTGACTTAAAAATCCATCGCGGCACAGCCGATGTGATAGAGTTTAAAGTGGGGGCCAAGCTCGCCAAGCAGCCCTGACTAATGCGCCGCTTCGGGTGGGCAAGGCTACGTTTCGGGAGCCATGCGGGCGGCTTCGGGCAGTTTGATAAGGTAGAAAGACAACTGCGTTGCCATCTTTCGGCCATCAGTCAACCATCGCCCGGCGCTCATTATGGAAACCTTCTTTTTGCTCAATCGCTGGCTGCATATTACGGCCGGTTTCGTCGGTTTTTTTGTGGCCCCGGTGGCGCTGGCCGTGCGCAAGGGCGGGCCGGCGCACCGGCTCTGGGGCAAGGTTTTTTTCGGAGCGATGGTGGTGGCCGGCACCACGGCGCTGGTGGGTGCGCGGCACATTCACAGTATGTTTCTGCTGCTTACGGCCGTGTTTAGCCTCTACATGGCGGCTTTTGGCTACCGCTCGGTTTTCCTCAAGCACCTCGCCTGGGACGCCCGCGTGGCCCCCGCCGACTGGGCCACGGCGGGCGTGGGGCTGGCCGTGTTTTTGGGCACCGTGGGCTACGGCTTGGCGGCTGGCAACATCCCCGTCACGGTATTCGGCGGCATCGGGGCCATCACGGCCGGGCGGCAGCTGCGCGGCTACGCCCAGGCCGGCCGCTGGCGCAAAAGCCAGTGGCTGCTCAACCACATTGCTGGGTTTATGGCCTCGTACATCGCGGCCGTCACGGCGTTTTCGGTTACTAGCCTGCGCTTTATCTCTTTTCCGTACAGCTTCTTGTGGCCTACCGCGCTGGGCGTGCCCGTGATAGCGTGGTGGCACTGGCGCGTGCGGCGGCAGCGCGTGGCTACGGCACCAGCGCCCGGTTTATCTGGCCCACCAGCCCCGGCCCTTCATAAATAAAGCCGGTGTACAGCTGCACTAGGCTCGCGCCCGCCGCCAGCTTATCCAGCGCATCCTGCGCCGAGTGGATGCCGCCCGCCCCAATGATGGGCAGCCCACCCTCGCTGCGCCGATGCAGGTAGCGAATGACCTCGGTGGCCCGCTCGCGCAGGGGCCGCCCGCTGAGGCCGCCCGCGCCGTGGGCCGCTACCGTGGTAGCCGGCGTGCGCAGGGTTTCGGGCCGGGCGATGGTGGTGTTGGTGGCCACGAGGCCGCTTAGCTTGGTTTCGCGGGCTATCTCCAGAATGTCGTCGAGTTGCGCATCGGTGAGGTCGGGCGCGATTTTGAGCAACAGCGGGCGCGGCGTGGTGCGGGCCTGGTTGCGCGCCTGCACCTGCTGCAAAAGGCTGATAAGCGGCTTTTTATCTTGCAGCTCGCGCAAGCCTGGCGTGTTGGGCGAGCTTACGTTCACCACGAAATAATCGACTACCTCGGCCAGCGCGTCGAAGGCGGCCACGTAGTCCTGGGCGGCGTCCTCGTTGGGCGTATCCTTGTTTTTGCCGATGTTGCCCCCGATGATGAGCTGCTTATTCTGCCGCTTGCGCAAGCGCTCGGCTACCACCGTGGCCCCGTCGTTGTTGAAGCCCATGCGGTTAATCAGGGCCTCATCGGCGGGCAGCCGAAACAGGCGCGGCTGCGGGTTGCCGGGCTGCGGCCGGGGCGTCACGGTCCCGATTTCGACAAAGCCAAAGCCCATCGTGGCCAGCTCATCGGTGAGCACGGCATTCTTGTCGAGGCCCGCTGCCAGGCCCACCGGATTCGGAAATTTCAGGCCAAAAACCTCGCGTTTCAGGCTCGGGTGCTGGTAGTCGTAGAGGCCGCGCAGCACGGCTTTCGCGCCCGGCAGTCCGGCCAGCCGCTTCAGATTATCAAAAGTGAAGTGGTGGGCGCGCTCGGCGTCAAGCTTGAAAAGCAAGGGTTTAGCTACTTGTTTATACATAATCAGAATACATTAGCCGGCCCAGCCCTCACGGTCGAGCGAGCGGTACTGAATGGCCTCGGCCAAGTGCTGAATTTCAATCTGCTCGGTGCCCGCAAGGTCGGCAATGGTGCGGGCCACTTTCAGGATGCGGTCGTAGGCGCGGGCGCTGAGGCCGAGGCGCTCCATGGCCGTTTTGAGCAGCTCGCGGCCGGCGGGGCTTATCTGGCAAATGTCCTTTACCATCTGCGAGGGCATCATGGCGTTGGAGTGAATGTCGGGGAAGGCGGCGAAGCGCTGGGTTTGACTTTCGCGGGCCTTTTCGACGCGCTGCTGAATGTCGTGGCTGGTTTCGGCCTTGCGGGTTTCGGTCATCTGGTCGAAGGTGACGGGCGTGACTTCTACGTGCAGGTCGATGCGGTCGAGCAGCGGGCCACTCACCTTGTTGAGGTACTTCTGCACCACGCCAGGGCCGCACACGCACTCCTTCTCGGGGTGGTTGTAATAGCCACAGGGACAGGGGTTCATGCTCGCTATGAGCATGAAGTTGGCCGGGAAGTCGATGCTGACTTTGGCCCGCGAAATGGTCACGCGGCGCTCTTCCAGCGGCTGGCGCATTACCTCCAATACGGTGCGCTTAAACTCGGGCAATTCATCCAGAAAGAGCACGCCATTGTGCGAAAGCGAGATTTCGCCGGGCTGCGGGTTGCCGCCGCCGCCCACCAGCGCCACGTCCGAAATCGTGTGGTGCGGGGCCCGAAAGGGGCGCTGGTTGAGCAGGCCCTTGCCCACGCTCAGCTTGCCGGCTACCGAGTGGATTTTGGTGGTTTCGAGCGCCTCCTGCATGTTGAGGGGCGGCAAAATGGTGGGCAGGCGCTTGGCCAGCATGGTTTTGCCGGCACCGGGCGGGCCTATCATTATCACGTTGTGGCCGCCGGCAGCGGCTATTTCGAGGGCCCGCTTGATGTTTTCCTGGCCTTGCACATCGGCAAAGTCGGCAGCGTACTGGTTGGCGGTGTGCTGAAAAATATCGCGGGTGTCGATGCGCACTGGCTCGATGGTTTCGCGGCCCTCGAAGAAATCGATGGCCTGCTGCATGGTGCCCACCGGAATCACGTCGAGGTTATTGACAATGGCCGCTTCCTGCGCGTTTTCCTGGGGAAGAATGATGCCCTTAAAGCCCTCTTTGCGGGCCTGAATAGCGATAGGCAGCACGCCCTTGATGGGCCGCAGGGTACCATCGAGCGACAGCTCGCCCATGATGACGTAGCGGCCCAGCTCGTCGGTGCTGAGCTGCTGCGAGGCGTGCAAAATACCCAGCGCGATGGGCAAATCGTAGGCCGCGCCCTCCTTGCGGATGTCGGCCGGGGCCATGTTCACCACCACTTTGGTGCGCGGCATGCGGTAGCCGCGCAGCTTTAGGGCCGACTCGATGCGCTGCTGGCTTTCCTTGATGGCATTATCGGGCAGGCCGACTACGTAAAAATTCGTGCCGGCCGAAACCACTACTTCGATGGTAATGGTGTAGGCATTGACGCCCTGCACGGCCGAGCCGAAAACCTTGGTTAACATAGAAACAGCTAAACCGGCTGGCAATGGCAGCGGTACGCCCGGCGAAGTTAGCGGCCCGCCCCGGCTGTTGGCTCGCCAGGTAGCTCGGCTATATTCTAAAATGCCAAGTAGTCAATTAGTTGTGGATATAGGTTTTGTAAATAAAGTAACGGCATTCTTGAGAATATATAAAAATAACGTGTTTTGATACTCTGCTATTCGTAAATTTGAAACCAGCAAAATCAACTTCTTTTCTTCGCTATGAAACACTTGTTTACCGCTTGCCTGCTGGCTAGCAGCGCCGCCTACGCCCAAAGCCCCATCACCATCACGGCCGCCCAATACCCTGCCACGGCGGCTTCCGTCGACCGCTTTCAGCTCGCCACCGTCACCGGCGTGAGCGCGCCTACCAAGGGCGCCAACCAAACCTGGGACTACCGCGGCCTCGCGCCGCAGGGCAGCGTGGTGGTGAGCACGTATGCCAGCGCGGGCACCACGCCGCCCTTCGCGGGCAGCAACCGCTCGTATGCGCTGCCGCTGGCGCTGGGGCCGTTCACCGTCAACTCTACGGCCTACGAAGGCTTCGATGCCGTGGGCTTTACCCAGCTGGGTACGGCGGTGCCGGCGCAGAGCTTTTCGCTGACCGCAACTACCGGCTTTCCGGGCGACGTGCTGAGCGTACCGGCTCAGAATATCGCGGTTAACCTACTGCGGCTGCCCCTGCCCCTCACCAGCACTACCCGCGTGGTGCGCGATAGCCGCGCGGTCAGCAACTCGCTGCTTACGGTGGGGCTGCTGGGCTTGAGCCAGGCACCATTTCGCTACGTGCAGCGCATCACGACCGTCGATTCGGTGGCGGGTTGGGGCACGGTGCGTATTCCGGTGGCGGGCAGTGCGGCGGGCTCGGCCCCCATCCAGGTGCTGCTGGTGCAGCGGCGCGTGGTGCAGCAAGACAGCTTTTATCTGAATGGCCAGCCAGCCCCGGCCATCCTGCTGGGGGCGCTGGGCCAAGCGCAGGGCAATAAAACCTACGGCTTTCAGCATTCCTTTTTTCGGCAGAATGCGGCCCAGGAAGTGCTGGGTTTTAGCTATGCCACGGGCAGCTTTGCGGCGCCCGCTGCCGCCCGCTACTCGGCCGAAACGGCCATTCCGCTAGCCGCCACTGCCGCCCGCGAGGTAGCGGCGGGCGGCCTCACGGCCTGGCCCAACCCCGCCGCGCGTGGCCAGGCCCTGAGCTTTGCGCTGGCCATGGTAGCGCCCGCGCAGCCGCTGCGCCTCACGCTGCGCGATGCGCTGGGCCGCGTGGTAGCCGCTACGGTGGCTCCCAATGGCAGCCCGGCATCGCTGCCCGCGTTGCCCGCCGGCCTGTACCTGGCCGAGGCCGAAGCAGCCGACGGCACCCGGTTCAGCCGCCGCGTGGTGGTGGAGTAAGCAGGCGTTTTCAGGCAGCAAAAAAGGCCACCCGACGCGTCGGGTGGCCTTTTTTGCTGCCTGAAAACGCTAAAACATCAGCTTCTCAATCAGCAGTATCATGATGTGGATGGCCTTTATGTGCACTTCCTGGATGCGGTCGGCGAAGCCAAAATGCGGTACCCGAATTTCGATGTCGCTGAGGTCGGCGAGCTTGCCGCCGTTTTTGCCGGTGAGGCTAACGACCTTCATACCAGCGGCGCGGGCGGCTTCGGTAGCGTTGAGGATGTTGGGCGAGTTGCCGCTGGTGCTGATGGCCAGCAACACGTCGCCGCGCCGGCCCAGGGCCTGCACAAAGCGGCTAAACACGAACTCGAAGCCGTAGTCGTTGGCCACGCAGGTCATGTGCGAGGCTTCGGTGAGGGCGATGGCGGCCAGCGCGGGGCGGTCGTGGCGGTAGCGGCCGCTCAGCTCTTCGGCAAAGTGCTGGGCGTCGCAGAGGCTACCGCCGTTGCCGCAGGTCAGCACTTTGCCGCCGTTTTTGAGGCTGGCAACTATTAGCTCGGCCGCTTCGGCAATGCAGGTGAGGTTGCGCTCATCGGCCAAAAACTGGTCGAGAACGGTGCGGGCTTCGGTAAGCTCGGCCTGCACGAGGCCGGCTAGTAGGGTAGGAGCGACGGAGTCGGACACGGAGTAAACTTAGTAAGTAATCGGGGTGCTGGCGGAGCCGTCGGGCCGGTGCTGGTCGCGCTCGGCAGCGGCGGCCTGCGTGGCCGTGGGGTAAGAAACGCTGGGCTGGTGCGTGGCGGCTGGGCCGGTAGCACCAACGTGCTGGGCATCGTAAAGCTTGGCTTTTAGCTCGTTCACTTTGCTTTCTTGCTTGCTGGCTTCGCGACGCAGCAGGCTGCTGTCGAGGTTTTCAACTACCACTTCCAGCGCCAAAATTACGGCCCCGATGACGGCCAGCACGTAAAAAAAACTGCGTTCGTCGTCAACGGCCGAGCCGCTGCCCTTGAGGCCGGCTACGCTGCTGCGCACTGCCGGAAACAGGAAAAACAACACCGCGAGTAAGAGGTACACCAGCGCGGCGACGGTTACGATACGTTTGAAAGCAAGCATGAATTCGGGGAGAAAGAGAGTGAAAGGCAATGCGCCTAAAGCCACTTCTACGGATAAGCCGCGCGGTTTGCTGCGCCGCTCTCTGGTATCGACCAGGGCCGAATCGGTCAAAAATACCCTGGCGCCGCCCACGCGTTGACTGCCCTGGTTGGCCTCAATAGCTTTTAGCAGTGTTGCGTTGCGGGCCTGCGCGTTGGTCTTGCACTCTTCAGTAGCAGTTGGTTGCCGGGTGCCGTAGTACTTATACCCGATGCGCAGGGCCAGCACGAATAGAAACCGGAACTAACCCAACAAATAGCTCCGAGGCGAAGCCTAGCGGCGAGGATAAGTGAGCGCGGCAAAACTGAGCGCTAAAGCTACACCAACGCCGCATTGGTTTGCAGCTGGCTCAGGCGCTGGTAGAGGCCGCCGTCGCGGCGCAGCAGCTCATCGTGGGTGCCGCGCTCCACAATGCGGCCGTGCTGAAGCACCACTATCTCGTCGGCGTAGCGCACAGTGCTGAGGCGGTGCGCAATAACGAGCGATGTGCGCGAGGCCATGAGCCGCGTGAGGGCTTCCTGCACCAGCTTTTCGCTCTCGGTGTCGAGGGCCGACGTGGCTTCGTCCAGAATAAGAATGGGCGGGTTGCGCAAGATGGCGCGCGCGATGCTGAGGCGCTGCCGCTGCCCGCCCGAAAGCCGCCCACCGCGGTCGCCAATCAGGGTTTGGTAGCCGTCGGGGCTCTGCATGATGAAGTCGTGGGCATTGGCCGTTCGGGCGGCCTCAATCACTTGGTCCTCCGTAGCTTCGGTGTTGAATTTGATATTGTTATAAATCGTGTCGTTGAACAGGATGCTCTCCTGCGTCACGATGCCCATTTGGTCGCGCACCGAGTGCAAGGTGCAGTCGCGGATGTCGTGCCCATCGATGAGCACTCGGCCCGCCGAGGGGTCGTAGAAGCGCGGCAGCAGGTCGGCCAGGGTGCTTTTGCCGCCGCCGCTGGGGCCGACGAGCGCCACGGTCTGGCCTTTTTTTACGGTCAGGTTGAGGTCGTAGAGCACGGCCGTGTCGCCGTAGCTAAAGCTCACGTCGCGCAGCTCAATCTGGTGCTCAAAAGCCGGCAAAACCGTGGCGTCAGGCCGGTCGCGGATGGTGGGCTCGGTGTCAATCACGCGCAGCACGCGCTCGCCCGACACCAGCCCGCGCTGAATGTTGCTGAACGCGCCCGAGAGCGACTTGGCGGGCGTCAGAATCTGCGAAAAGAGGATAATGTAGGTGATGAAGGCCGAGGCCGACAAGCCCGCCTCGCCGCTCAGCACCAGCGAGCCGCCGTAGTATAGCAGCCCCGCCACCACCGCCACGCCCGCAAACTCGGAGAACGGCGAGGCCAAATCGCGGGTATTGTCGATGCTTTGCGTCGTTTGCGCATACAAGTCGTTTTGCGCCCGAAATTTGCCTAAGATATATTTCTGCGCGTTGAAGCCCTTGATAACCCGGATGCTGCCCAGCGTTTCGTCAATTACGGAAAGCATTGAGCCCAGTGTGCTCTGGCTCAGGGCGGCTTGGCGGCGCAGGCGCTTGGCCACGCTGGCGATGATGCCGCCCGAAATAGGCAGCAGCACCAGCGTGAAAATGGTGAGCTTGGCCGACATGCTGAACAGCAGCACGAAAAACCCGATGATGGTTAGCGGCTCTTTGAACACGGCCGTGAGCGTATTTACTACTGAAATTTCGACTTCGTGCACATCGTTGGTGAGGCGCGACATAAGGTCGCCCTTGCGCTCGTTGGAGAAGTAGCCCAGCTCCAGGTCCAGAATGCGGTTGTAGAGAGCGCCGCGCAGGTTTTGCACCACGCGGGCGCGCACTTTGGTCAGCAGCTTGCCGCCCAAATAGCGGAAAACATTGCTGAAAAATACCGAGGCAATGATGACGCCGCACACGTAGGCCAGCGCGCCGCGCTTGCCCTTGACTGCCATTATTTGGGAAAAATAGTAGTTAAAAACGTCTTTGATGTAGTCAATAGTCAGGGCAAAATGGGGCAGGACGGCGGGCGCGGCTGTGGTGTGCGTATCGGTGGTGCCAAACAGCACATTGAGCAGCGGAATGACCAGCGTGAAGTTGGCGATGCCGAAAAAGATGCCCAGCACCATGTACAGCAGGTACAGCGGCAGAAAGTCGCCGTAGGGGCGGGCAAAACTCAGTAGGCGTAAATAAACTTTCATAACCGCAGATTCAAACGGATTAAACGGATTTCGCAGATACGCCCGCTGCGCGGGCTGGCTAGCCACTTTCAGTATTGATTACCTAGTTGTTGCATCCAAAAGAAACGGACCAACGGACCATTCATAGTCAGCCCGGCGCAGCCGGGCGTATCTGCGAAATCCGTTTAATCCGTTCGAATCTGCGGTCTAGAACTCGTGCAGGCGCTGGGCGATGTTCCAGCGCACGGCCAGCGCGGCGTACACTTCGGTGCCGCTCACCGCGCCGTAGTAGGTCGGCTGGGCGAGGTTTTGGTGCCGGGCGATAAGCGTGGCGTCCAGGAACAGATTAAGACGTGGCTGATAGGAAGCTGTAAAATCGGCGTGAAAAAGACGGTTTTTGTCGCCGTCGCCCACCCGGTAGCCATACTCTATTTGGTTGCCCGCCGCATCGCGCGGGCGGGTATTGTAAGAGAGCAGCACGTTGTTGCCACTGCTGTTGTTGCGGCCATCAGGAGTCTGGGCATCAAGCCCTTGAACCGTAAAAAAGCCTTTGGCTACCAGGCTAAGGCGGGGTAAGGGCTGGTAGCTAACCACGGCTAGCAGCTCGCTGAGGTTAGCCCCCATGGGGTGAGCCAGCGGCTGCTGGTAGTGCTGGTAGCTGGTGTAGATATTCTCGTGCGAGTAGGTGAAGGGCCGGATGTAGTTGTATTCCAGCTGTAAGTCGAGGTTGCGCACGCCGGCCACGTCGAGCAGCTTGCCGCCGAGCTGAAAAGCCTGCTTATTGGCCCACCAGCCGTTGCCCGCAAACACCTCTTTTACCTTAAACTCATCGAGCACCAGCTGGCCGTAGAGCTGGGCGCGGTGCTTGATGTTCCACTTAAAATCAAGTCCTAACAAGGCATTGTCGGCCGAGCCAACTTGCTGCTCAATAGCGCGGTAGAAGATAATGGGGTTCAGGTACTGGATTTCCAGCCCACGCCCCGGCCCGCCCGATACCTCCGACTCAAACACGCCGATGTTGAAGTTCTTCGTCACGTCGAGGCTCAAGTGGTGCAGCGCCAGGTATTTCTTTGGAAATACCTGGTCGGCGTTTTCGCGCTGGGCGTTCAGCTCAGCAAACAGGTTCTGGTAGTTGAATTTCCAGACCCGCGTGTTCAGTTTAAGAAAGAAATAGGGGGCCGTGTAGTCGCTGAGAATCAGCGAGCGGTAGCCATTGCCGATAAAATTGCGGTCGTGGGCCAGCTGCACGTTAATGTGCTTGGTGGCCGCGTAGGTAATGCCGCCCCGCGCCGTGAAGAAATCATAGGCGCTGCCGCCTTCCCCCTTAAAATACTTGGTGTAGCCCTCGTGCGGGGCCACGGGCGCGCCGGGCAGGTTGTCGCGCATCATGCGCTGCTGCACCCAGCCCGGCACGGCCTGCTGGTTGTCGGTAAGAAAGCCGTAGAAACCCAGCCGCTGGTCGATGGTACCCTCGAAGCTGATGCCCCGCGTGTTCACGTAGCGCAGGCCGCTGAGGCTGTTTTCGCCACCGTCTTTGCCAGCTTGCAGCAGCAGCACGGGGTTGATGCGCAAGGTGAAGTCCTTGGCCTGGACGTGGTACAGGTCCGTTTGGTCGCGGTAGAAATACGTGAGAAACGGCTGCTGGCTCACGTTTAGGCTGTCGCCGAGCGGCGAGTACATCCAGTTGTCTTTCAGTAGGTACTGCGCGTTGTAGCGGTCGGCCCGCGACAGCGAGCCCCGGCTATACGCTAGGCTGTCGCCGCTCAGCAGGCGCTCGCCGAGGTGGGCGGCCGCCGCCCGCGTGTAGGGCCGCACGCTGGTGTGCGGGTCTTGCAGCGAGTCGGGGCCGTATTTGATGGCGTAGCGGTCGAGCAGCCGGTAGGTGTTTGGGTCGAGCGGCACGTAAAGCGCGCCCTGGTACTGCTGGCCGTAGGGCGTGCCTTTGGCTGGGCGCGCCTGGGCGCGGCGCGGGGCCGGCGCGGTCACGGTGGCCGAAGCCTCTCTGGAAGCCGGCTTTTTGGCATCGGCCGGTGCAGGGCCAAGCGGCTGGTTGAAAATGTACCAGTTGGCCGTGCCCGGCGCGGGTGCAGGAGTAGTGGGTGTTTGGGCGGCGAGCCGGCCCGCTGGCCCCAGCAAAAGCAGTAACAGGTAGTGTTTCATCCAAAAAAGAATACTACCCGAACGGGGCAGGCCCCACAAAATTACGTCAGGCACCGCCGAGCCGGGCCGTAGCGCGGGCGCTAGGTGTCTGCGCGCACTAGGCCTTGCGCGGCAGCCGAACAACGGCGGCACCTTCACGGGCTGAAAGTCCGGGCTACGGCCCGACCTTTGGCTGCTGTGCTGCGCCTGCTTCCTTTTTCTGACCTCGACCTGGCCCACTGGGCCGCCTGCGTGGCCGCCAGCCCCGGCGCGCCGCCCTACGTGCAGGCGTGGTGGCTGGCGGCCACGGCTGGCCGGTGGGCGGCCGTGGTCGAGCTGGGGCCGGGCGGTGACTACCGCTCGCTGCTGCCGCTGCCGCTGAAGTGGCGGCCCTGGGGCTGGGTCGGCTACCAGCCGCTGTTCACCCAGCAGCTGGGCCTGGTGCTGACTGCCCAAAGCCAGCACCGCGACCTGGCTGAATACCTGGCCTTGGTAGCGAAAAGCTGCCGCCGCTTTTACCAGCAGCTAGCGCCCTCGGCGGTGCCACTGGTGCCGCCACCCGGCTTCACAGCCAGCGAGCGCCTTACGTACCACCTCGATTTGGGTCTTGCTTATGATGGGCTGCATGCGGGCTACAGCGCCGATAACCGCCGCCGCCTGCGCAAAAACGCGGCCCAGGCCCAGCCGCTGCAAGTGAGCGAAGGAGGCGATTTGGGCGAGCTTATCCGGCTTTTTCTCACCTATAAAGCAGCGCAGCATACTGGCCTGCGCCCGCGCCAGTATGCGCGCCTGCATCGCCTCTACGCCGCCGCTCAGGCTCAGGGCGTGGCCGAATTGCGGCAGGTGCGCCACCCGGCCACCGGCGACTTGCTGGCCGGGGCGCTGTTTGTGCGCCACGCGGGCGGGCTGGTTTACCTGTTTGCGGCGGCTTCGGCGGTGGGGCGCTCGGCGGGCGCGCCTCTGCTACTGGTCGATGACGCCGTGCGCCGCTACGCCGGCCGGGCGGGCCAGGTATTCGACTTCGAAGGCGGCAGCTTGCCCGGCATTGGCCGCTTTTTCGCCAATTTTGGGGCGCGGCCCGTACCGTATCCTACCCTCACGCTCACCCAACCCCCCTGGTTTCTCCAATGGATGCGCCCCTGATTACTGCTGCCTCCGTTCAGCAAGACATTGAACGCCTACACGTTGTCAGTGCCGAGCCGAGCGTCGCCAACCACTTTCTGGCCGAGCTACGCGACGTAAACATTCAGAAGGACAGCCTGCGCTTTCGCCGCAATCTTCAGCGCCTGGGGGAAATAATCGCCACCCGCATCAGCGCCCAGCTCAGCTACACGCCCCAAGTCGTCCAAACGCCCTTGGGCGAAGCGCCCAGCCAGTTGCTGCGCGATTTTCCGGTGCTGGCCACCGTGCTGCGCGCCGGCCTGCCGTTTCACCAGGGTTTTCTCAACTATTTCGACCAGAGCCCCAGCGCCTTTGCCGCCGCCTACCGCATCGAGGGCACGGCCCAGGTGCAGGTGCAGCTCGACTACCTCTCGGCCCCGCGCCTCGACGAGCGCGTGCTGATATTAGTTGACCCCATGCTGGCCAGCGGCAAGAGCCTCGTGCAAACCTACCGGGCCATGCTGCGCTTTGGCACGCCGCGCCAGGTGCACATCGCGGCCGTTATCGCCTCGCCCGAAGGCCTTACCTACGTGGCCCGCGAGATTCCGGAGGCCCACCTCTGGGTGGCCGCCGTCGATGAAAAGCTCAATGAGCAAGCCTACATCATCCCCGGCCTGGGCGATGCCGGTGACCTGGCTTTCGGCAGCAAAATATAATGTGCAGGCAGGCACGTACTTGGCCGGGCCACCGTTAGGAGTAGCCTAGGCTAGCGCCCGGCTTGCCCAAAAGAAGGTATTTTTGCCCCGTTGCCATCTGGCTGTTTTCTCTTCGCTACCTAGTCTTTTTGCCAGTGCTCCCCTACGCCGCCAAATGGGCTTCCGTCTTCCTGCTCAGTATGGTTAAGTTCTTGGGCGGGCCGCTGGCGGGCAGCAGCCTGGGCCTGGGTTTTTGGCAAACCATGGGCCTCACGGTGGCGGGCATGATGACGAGCGTATTCGTGTTTTCGGGCGTGGGGCGGGCCTGGGTGCGCCACCGGCAGCGGCAGCGCCGCCTGCGCCGGGCGCCCATCTTCTCCAAGCGCTCGCGCAATATCATCAAGATATTCAGGCGGTTTGGCATGGGTGGCATCGCGTTTCTGACACCTATTTTGCTCTCGCCCATTGGCGGTACCGTCATTGCCACGCTGCTCGGCGTGCCGCGCCAGCGCATCCTGCTGCACATGCTCTGGAGCGCCGTGCTCTGGGGGGGCGTGCTTACGCTGGCCAGCGACCGCATCGGGCACCTGCTGCACCATTAAGGGTGGTTTTTAGCCAGCTTGGCTTGCCCGTTGCGCCCGCCATTCGTCCTCCAATATACTCATTTCGACGAGGCTCCAGTAGTGGTCGTCGTGGCGCATCACGTCGCGCATCACGCCGTCTATTTGCAGGCCACAGCGCTTGTAGCAGCGAATGGCGGCATGGTTGAAGTCGTACACGCCCAGGTCGATGCGGTGCAGGTGTAGCTGCTCGAAACCTATTTGCAGCAGCGCCCGCACCATAGGGGCGCAGTAGCCCCGGCCCTTGCCCTCGGCCACCAGCACCCGCGAAATGCGCCCCGAGCGGTTGCGCTCGCTGATGCCACCCAGCGAGATGTGGCCCACCGCTCGCCCGGTTGCGGTTTCCACCGCTTTGTAGATAAACACTTCAGGATTAGCAAAGTCATTGGCCCCTTCGAGGTACCAGCTCAGCGCGCCCGGCGTGAGCGGGAAGGAAAACAGCGAGCCGCTCCACTCGTAGAGTAGCCGCTCAGTATTGACCCAGGCAATGAGCTGGGCAAAATCGGCCGGGGTAAAGGGCTCTAGTTTAATCATTTGCTTAATAAAGCGATGGTAGCGAAGGTATTGAGCGAAAAGGCAGCCGCTACCACAAGCATTTTTCGATAGTAGCCAGCATAGGGGCGGCAAGATAACGGTGGCGCTTTTTGCAGGAAAAAGCCGGCAAACTCCTCCATCGGTAAGCAATTGGCGTATAGGGCGAACTCATTTTTGATTTCACTTCTCTCTTACCTATTACCAATGGCTGCTTTTACCCCTTCCCCCAACGATTCTGAGCTCGAAGAGCAAGCGGGCTTCGTGTCGCCCACGCTAGGGCAGCGCCTGGGCGTCGAGTTTTTGGGCACTTTTTGGCTCGTGCTGGGCGGCTGCGGTAGCGCCGTGCTGGCCGCAGCCTTCCCCCACGTCGGTATCGGGCTGCTGGGTGTGTCGCTGGCCTTTGGCCTCACGGTGCTCACCATGGCGTTCGCGTTCGGGCACATTTCGGGCGGGCACTTCAATCCGGCCGTCACCATCGGCCTGTGGCTGGCCGGCCGGCAGGGGCCAAAATTCGTGCTGCCTTACATCGTGACCCAAGTAGTCGGGGCCACGGCCGGCGCGGCGGTGCTCTACTTCATCGCCAGCGGCAACCCCGCTTACAACCTAGCCACCAATGGCCTGGCGGCCAACGGCTACGAAGCCGGCTCGCCGGGGCACTTCACGCTGGCGGCCGCCTTCGTCACGGAAGTCGTGATGACGATGCTCTTCCTCTTCATCATTTTGGGCGCTACCGACCGCCGGGCGGCCAAAGGCTTCGGTCCACTGGCCATCGGCCTGGGTCTCACGCTCATCCACCTCATCAGCATCCCGGTCACCAACACCTCCGTGAATCCGGCGCGTTCGACGGGTCCAGCCTTGTTCGTAGGCGGCCTGGCACTGAGCCAATTATGGCTATTTTGGGTGGCTCCCTTGGTAGGCGCGGCCATTGCCGGCATCACCTACCGCTTCCTCACCGGGGCCGAGGGCCGCGAGCCCATTGCCTCGCAAGGGCAGCGCATCTCGCAGGCTATCACTTCCATCGGCGAGGTTACGTCGAGCCGGCCGGTATCCGAGCTGTAAGGATTTATTCTGAACACGAAAAAGCCCCCGACTTATTTAGTCGGGGGCTTTTTCGTGGCTAGTACTACTTGCTGCGGCGGCGCGGCCGGGCGGCCACGGCCTTCATGGCGGGCGACGAAGCGCCTTTTTTGCCAGGGTTCTTTTTGTTGCCTTTTTGGCTCTTCTTGTGGTGTTTGCCTTCCTCAAAGGGTTTGCCGGTGCGCTTGTCAATCGTCACGCCGGGCTTTATCCACTCTTTTTTCTCGTGGAAAGCACCCTTAAAATCGGGGTCCTGGCGGCGGCGCTGCTCGTCGAGTGCGCGGTCCTGCACCTGCTGCTCGATGAAGGGCGTATTGGTCAGCGAAACCTCCTCCGGGATGGGCAGCAGCGGAATCTCCTGGTTGATGAGCTGCGCGATGCGCTCCATGTGCTGGCGCTCGGTGGGGTCGGCGAAGGTGATGGCCGCGCCCGCGTGCCGCGCCCGCCCCGTGCGCCCGATGCGGTGCACGTAGTCGTCAAAAATCAGCGGCACGTCGAAATTAACCACGTGGCTCACCTGCGGCACGTCGATGCCGCGGGCCGCCACGTCGGTGGCCACCAGGTAGCGCACTTCGCCTTCCTTGAAGGCGTCCATGCTGTTCATGCGGGCATTCTGGCCCTTGTTGCCGTGTATCACGCGCACCTCGCCCACAGGCGCTTTGCGCTTGAGAAAGGCGGCCACTTGGTCGGCGTTTTCCTTGGTGCGGGTGAAGAACAGTACCCGCGTCATCTCGTTGGCGTCGCGGTGCAGCAGGTGCTCCAGCAGGTTGATTTTGGTAGCCAAATTGGGCACCTCGTACAAGCTCTGCGTGATGGTTTGGGCCGTTTGGGCCGGCGGCGATACCTCCACCCGCACCGGAAATTCCAGAAACTCTTCGCTCAGCACCGCCACCCGCTCGGGCATGGTAGCCGAAAACAGCACGTTCTGTCGCTTGCGCGGAATGATTTCCAGGATGCGCCGAATCTGGGGCATAAAGCCCATGTCCATCATCTTGTCGGCCTCGTCGAGCACCAGCGTGTTCAGGTTTTTGAGGATGAGGTCACCTTTAAGGTAAATCTCCATCAGGCGGCCCGGCGTGGCAATCAGAATGTCCAGCCCGGCCCGTATCGTCTCAATCTGCGTCTTGGGCCCCAGGCCACCGTAGATGGCAAAAATGCGCAAATCGGTATAAGTCGCCAGCGCCTTGAGGTGCTTTTCGAGCTGAATGGCCAGCTCGCGGGTCGGCGCCAAAATGAGGGCCCGCGGGTGCTCGCCCTGGGCGTATTTCACCTTCATGAGCAGCGGCAGGCCAAAAGCCGCCGTTTTGCCGGTGCCCGTCTGGGCGATGCCCAGCACGTCGTGCCCGGCCAGCAGCAGCGGAATGGTTTGCACCTGCACGGGCGTGGGCTCGGTGAAGCCGGCTTCGGCTACGGCCGTGAGCAGCTGCTTATTAAGTTTAAAATCGGCGAAGGTGGCAAGGGTATCCATTTTGCAAAGGTCGGGCTATTTTACCGTTCGGCCGGCCGACACAGTAAGAATAGCTTCGCTACGCTCGTCATGCTGAGCGTAGCGAAGCATCGCGCGTGGCGCAGTAAAATTCGATGTCAACAACGAAGCGGTAGAGATGCTTCACTGTGTTCAGCATGACAAACGGAAAGAAATTTTTATCAATAAATCTTGCATAAAACCACTCGCTGCCTATCTTTGCACTCCCAAACCACCACACGGTAGATATAGCTCAGCTGGTTAGAGCGTCGGATTGTGATTCCGAAGGTCGTGGGTTCGAGCCCCATTATTTA
>JAKONR010000119.1 GCA_022701825.1 Hymenobacteraceae bacterium
CCCAGCCCCCCCGCCCGGCCAAGCCTGCCCCCGCCAAAACCGCCCCCCGCGTGACCCCCGACAAAACGCCCCTGCCGCCCCCCGCCCCCGTGCCCGTATCTGAAGAGGTGCTCGACGAAGTGCCGCACCCCGTGCTGCCGCTCTACAGCGGTTCCATCCCCAACTCGAAGCCCAGTAAGCTACAGGAAACCAGCGTAACTGAGAACGGCGGCCCGCGCGTGGCTACCGTCATTCAGCCCACGCTCACGGTGTACCTGCCGCCCCGCGATAAGGCCAATGGTACGTCGGTGGTCATTTGCCCCGGTGGCGGCTACGCCCGGCTGGCTATCGGCCACGAAGGCTACGACGTAGCCAAGCGCCTGAATGAGATGGGCGTAGCTGCCTTCGTGCTCAAGTACCGCCTGCCCAACGGCCAAACCCAGCCCGACCCCAGCATCGCGCCGCTACTCGATGCCCAGCAGGCCCTGCGCCTGGTGCGCGAGCAGGCCGCCAAGTACAACCTCAACCCCGAGCGCATCGGCCTGATGGGCTTTTCGGCGGGTGGGCACCTGGCCGCCACGGCGGGCACGCACTTCGCCAAGCCAGTAGGGGTGAACCCCGGCCCGACGTCGGTGCGCCCGGCGTTTATGATGCTGATTTACCCAGTTATTAGCTTCAATGACAGCCTAATGCACAAGGGCTCGCGCAACAACCTGCTCAGCGATAATCCCGCCGCCGACCAGGTGCGCCTGTACTCCAACGAGCTGCAAGTGACGGCCCAAACGCCGCCCACCTTCCTTGTGCACGCCGAGGACGACAAGGTAGTGCCCGTGCAAAACAGTCTTGTCTTCTACCAGGCCCTGCACCGCCACAACGTGCCCGCCGAAATGCACCTCTACCCCCAGGGCGGCCACGGCTTCGGCATGAATAACAAAACCACTAAAGACCAGTGGGTCGAGCGCTTGCAAAACTGGCTGGACGCCAACGGCTGGCTGACGAAGTAGTTTCATTTAACAATTATCATTTAACAGCTCGGCTGGTACCCGTAGCGGCTGAACAATCGTCTGGTAGGCGCGTTGTTCAAACGCTACGGGTACCAGCCGAGCTGTTAAATGATAATTGTTAAATGAAAATTGGCGACCAAGCCCCCGATTTTTCGCTGCCCACGGGCAGCGGCGACACCTTTCACCTGGCCGAGCAGCGCGGTAAGGCCGTGGTGCTCTACTTTTATCCTAAAGACGACACGCCCGGCTGCACGGCTGAGGCCTGCGCCTTTCGCGACCAGTACGAGGACTTCCTGGACCTGGGCGCGGTGGTGGTGGGCGTGAGCTCCGACAGCGAGGCCTCGCACCAGAAATTTGCCCAAAAGCACCGGCTGCCCTTCCCGCTGCTAGCCGACACGAGTGGGGCACTGCGCAAGCAATACGAGGTGCCGCGCGCCTTTTTGGGCTTGTTGCCGGGCCGCGTCACGTTCGTGATTGACAAGGACGGTAAAATCGCTTACATCTTTAACTCGATGAGCGGGGCCACCGACCACGTGAGCAAGACGAAAGAAGTGCTGCGCGGGCTGGCGGCCTAGTATATTATATAATGAGCTGTATACGTATTTGTTGCAGCTTATAAGAAGTGCCTGGCTGACGTTGGCGCAGCCCATTCATTTGTTGCATTTGCCTGCGTTGGCAGTCTCCTTTACCCTGCCTTCTCATGCGTAAGCGTTTGGGTGCTATACTCGATACGGCGGCTGTGTTCCGCTACCACCGCTCGCGCATTCGGGAATACGGCGCGGGCAGCCCCGGCGCCCTGGGCTGGCTGCCCGATGGCCAGCAGATTCGCTTCGAAGTGCTGGCCCAAATAGGCGACCTGGCGCACTGTTCGGTGCTCGACGTGGGCTGCGGCTACGCCGATTTGTACTCCTTTCTCAAGCAGCGCTTTGCGGGCGTGCAGTACACGGGCATCGAACAGATGCCGGAGCTGCTCGCCCTGGCCGAGGCCCGCCACGGCCCCGCAACCGACCTGCTGCTGCGCAGTGGCGACTTTTTGCGCATGCCACTGCCTCGTAGCGACTATGTGCTGGCCAGCGGCTCGCTCAACTACCGCAATCGCGCCCCGCATTTTATTCAGCAAGCTATCGAATGCCTGTTCGCGAGCTGTCGGCAAGGCTTAGGGTTCAACCTGCTCAATTGGGAGCCACCGGGCGGCGGGCCGCTTACCGCCTACGACCCGGCCGTAATCGTGGCTTTTTGCCAAACGCTAGCTCCCAAGGTAAAGCTGATTGAAGGCTACCGCGACGGCGACTTTACGGTGTATATGTACCGTTAGCCTTTTCGCTACCGCCAGCCGCCGCCCAGTGCGTGGTACAAGTCCGTCACGGCCTGGCGTTGCTGGAGCTCATCGTTTACGCTGTTGAGCTGGGCTTGCAGCAGGCTTTGCTGGGCTTGCAGCACCTCGGTGTAGTTGGCGAAGCCGGCGCGCAGCAGCTCCTGCGTGTAATCGACCGACAGGTTGAGGGCAGCTAATTGCTGGGCGCGGATGCGCTTTTTATCGGCCGCGCTTTGGTAGGAAAACAGCGCGTTGCTCACCTCCTGGCCGGCCGTGAACATCGTTTGCTGATACGTATAGAGGTATTCCTGCTGCAAGGCTTCGGAGCGGCGCAGGCGGGCGCGGTTGAGGCCCTGGTTGAAAATGGGCTGGGCCAGGCCGCCCACTACGCTGGCAAAGATGGCCGTGGGCGAAAAGAGATTAGACAGCGTAGTGCTGGTGAGGCCGCCGTTGGCGGTGATGGTAAACGAGGGGTAGAAATACGTGCGCGCCGCGTTGGTGAACTCGAAGTTCGACGCGAAGGCGTATTCGGCCTGCTGCACGTCGGGGCGATTGCGCAAGAGCTGGCCGGGCACGCCCGTGAGTAGCTCGGGCGGGGCGTCCTGGCCGGCGAGCGTGCCGCGCGCGATGGGGCCGGGCGTGCGACCTAGGAGCGTGGCCAGCAGGTTTTCGGCCTCGCGCACGTTGCGCTCCAGGTCGGGAATGGTGACCTCGGCGGCGTAGCGGTTGGCCTCGCTCTGCACCACGGCAGCCCCGGTTACTACGTCGCCTTCGAGCAGCAGCTTCATCGTCTCCACGTCCTGAATGCGGTTTTTGACCGTCTGGCGGGTTATTTCGAGCTGGGCGTCCAGCGCCAGCAACGAGTAGTAGTTGTCGGCAATGTCGGCGATGAGCTGCGTGAGTACCACGCGGCGGTAGGCCTCGCTCTGCATCACGCTGGCGGCGTAGGCGCGGCGGGTGCTACGCAGCTTGCCCCACACGTCGGCCTCCCAACTGCTGCTCAGGCCCAGCAGGTACTGGTGCGCCGCGCCGCCCGTCACGATGGTCGATTGGTCGGTGGTCGTGTTAGTGCCCGTGCCGCCCGTCCCGGTTCCGGTGCCTGTACCACCCGTGCCGCCAGTGCCGGTGCCACCCGTACCCGTGCCGGTGCCACCCGTGCCGGTACCGCCCGTGCCCGTGGTACCGCCCACCGTAGTACTACCACCCCCGATGCCCGTGCTCACAAAGGCGCCGCCCGCCCGCGAAAGGGTAGTGGTAGCCCGCCCACTCAGGCTAGGCAAAAAAGCCGCCCGGCTCTGGGCCAGCAGCGCCTGCGCCTGCGCGATGCGGGCGTCGGCTACCTTGAGGTTGCGGTTGTTAGCGATGCCTTCGGCGATGAGCTTTTGCAGCAGCGGGTCGGTAAAAAGCTGCTGCCAGGGCCGCTGGGCCAGGCTGGTGGTGTCGGTGGGCGTGCGGTCGCGGTAGAGGCCGGTGGTAGCGGTATCGGGGCGGCCGTAGGGGCGCAGGATGCCGCAACTGCTACCAGCCAGCAGCAGCAGGGGGAGAATAAGTTTAAAAGGGCTGGCGGTATGCATCACGCTGAATTTATGTTTTATACGAGGGCGGGCGGCTCGCCGGGCGGGGCACCTCACGAGACCCATCCGGGGCCGGACGCTAGCTGTTAGCTGTTGGCTACTAGCTGTTAGCTCTCTCAGGTAAAAAAGCCAGCAGCCAACAGCCAATGGCTAACAGCTAAAAAATGGCTTCCCCTCTTTGCAGGAGAGGGGGCCGGCCCCAGAGGGGTCTCGCGAGGTTCACGCGTGGGCGTTCGCCAATTCCACCACGGGTTCGGCCTGGCCTGGCTTGGGTTCGTCGGGTTTTGGCTCCTGCGGACCGCCCGCTTCGTTCTCCTTATCCATCTGCTCGCGCGTTTTGGGTGGGCCGCTGATGCGCTCCTGCAAGCCCTGAAACACCATGTACAGCACCGGAATGAAGAATACCCCGAACACCGTGCCGAATAGCATCCCGCCCACCGCGCCCGTGCCGATGCTGCGGTTGCCGGCCGCGCCCGCGCCGCTGGCAAACAGCAGCGGCAGCAGCCCGGCCACGAAGGCCAGCGAGGTCATCAAAATCGGCCGCAGGCGGGCCTTGGCGCCCTCCAGGGCCGCCTCCGCGATGCTGAGGCCGTGCAGGCGGCGCAGCGTGGCAAACTCCACGATGAGGATGGCGTTTTTGGCCAGCAAACCGATGAGCATGATGATGGAAATCTGCATGTAGATGTTGCTATCAATGCCCATCACCTTGGCAAACAGGTACGTGCCGCACAGGCCAATCGGGATGGAGAGCAGCACCGCAAACGGCAGCAGATAGCTCTCGTACTGCGCGCTAAGCAGCAGATACACGAAGATGAGCGAGAGCGCAAACACGTACAGCGCCTGCCCGCCCACCTTCTGCTCTTCGCGGCTGAGGCCCGAAAACTCGAAGCCGTAGCCAGCCGGCAGCTTCTGCGAGGCTACCTCCTGAATGGCCGTGAGCGCCTGCCCCGAGCTGACGCCCTCCTTGGGCGAGCCGTTCACCGAAATGGCCGTGAACAGGTTAAAGCGGTTCAGGCTTTCGGGACCGTAGATGCGGGTCAGGGTCACAAATTCGGTGATGGGGGCCATGGCGCCGCTGGCGTTGCGCACAAAAACCTTGCTTAGGCCCTCGGGGCTGGCGCGGTAGCTGGTGTCGGCCTGCACCATCACGCGGTACTGCTTGCCAAACTGGTTGAAGTTGGTGGCGTACAGCCCGCCGTAGTACACCTGCATGGCGTTCAAAACGTTGGCCTCCGTGAGGCCAGCCTCCTTCACCTTGGCCACGTTGATGGCGAGCTGGTACTGCGGAAAGCCGGGGTTGAAGGCCGTGGTGGCGTACTGCACTTCGGGGCGCTGGTTGAGGGCGGCCAGGAAGTCCTGGGCCACTTTGAAAAACTCGGCCGTAGAGTGCCCGCCCCGGTCTTGCAGCTGGAAGGTGAAGCCGCTGGTTTGCCCAAAACCCGTGATGGTGGGCTGCGAGATACTGCGGATTTCGGCGGCCCGAATGTGGGCCGTGAGCTGGGTTATCTTGTCGATAACCTGAAGGTTGTTCATGTCCTCGCGCTCGCTCCACTCCTTGAGGCGCACGATGACCATGCCGTAGCTGCTGCCCGCGCCGGCCAAAAAGTTCTGGCCCGTGATGCGCAGCGTGCCCCGCACCGCCGGAATGGTGCGAATCAGGCTATCGACCTCCGTGTTCACGGCCGTGGTGCGCTCCAGGGTCGAGGCCGGGGGCAGGCTCACGTTTACGAAAATGGTACCCATATCCTCGCTCGGCACAAAGCTGCTCGGCGTGGTTGACATCAGAAAATACAGCCCCGCGCCGAAGGCCGCCACGCCCGCCATCGCCACCACTTTGTGGGTACCTAGAAACTCGACGCCCTTGGTGTATTTGCCCACCAGCGCTTCGTAGGCGGCATTAAACGCCAGGCTAAACCGCTGGCGGAAGGTACGTTTTTCGGGCTTTTTGGCGTCCTCGTCGCCGCCTTTTTTATCAGATGGCCCCAACTCGCCGGCTGAGCCTTCGGCCCCGGCGGGCTGCTCGTGGCCGTGGTCGGGCGGCAGCAGGAAAAGGGCCGCCAGCGCCGGGCAAAGCGTAAGCGCGTTCACGGCCGAAATCATGATGGCAATGGCCAGCGTGATACCGAACTGCTTGTAAAACACACCGGTAGAGCCTTCCAGAAACGTCACCGGCAGGAACACTGCCGCCATCACCAGCGTGATGCTCACGATGGCCCCGCTTATCTCGCTCATAGCGTCGATGGCCGCCCGCCGAGGCGATGTATAGCCGTTCTCCAGCTTGGCGTGCACGGCCTCGACCACCACGATGGCGTCATCGACCACGATGCCGATGGCGAGCACCAAGGCAAAGAGTGTCAGGATATTAATGGAGTAGCCGAATATCTTGAGAAAGAAGAACGTGCCGATAATCGACACCGGCACCGACACGCCGTGGATGATGGTAGACCGAAAGTCTTGCAGGAAGACGAAAATTACCAGAAATACCAGCGCAAACGCCTCGATGAGCGTGTGAATTACCTTGTCAATCGAGGCGTCCAGAAAGTCGTTGATGTTCACCAGCGGCACGTAGTGGATGCCGGCCGGGAAGGACTTTTCGGCCTCTTGCAGCACTTTCACCGAGTTTTCAATCACCTCGCGGGCGTTGGAGCCCGGCGTCTGGTTTACCGAAATGCCCACCGAGGGCTTGCCAAACGTGGCGCTGTTGCTGCTGTAGTCCTGCGCGCCCAGCTCGATGCGGGCCACATCTTTAAGGTGCAGCAATTGGCCCTGCGCCGTGCCCTTGAGCACGATGTTGCCGAACTGCTCGGCCGATACCAGCTTGCCGGTGTACTTGATGACGTACTGAAAGCTCTGGTCGGAATTCTGCCCAAATGCGCCCGGCGCGGCCTCCACGTTCTGGTCGGCCAGCGCAGCCGAGATATCGGCCGGCGTGAGGCCGTAAATAGCCATTACGTCGGGCTTAAGCCAGATGCGCATCGAGTAATCGCGCGAGCCGAAGGCGTTGGACGCGCCCACGCCCGTGACGCGCCGAATCTGGGGCGTGATGTTAATCTGGGCGTAGTTCTGCAGAAACGTTTGGTCGTAGGCCGGGTTGTCGCTGTAGAGCGCAAAAATCAAGAGGTTGCTGCTCTGCTGCTTACGCACGGTTACGCCGGCCAGGGTTACTTCCTGGGGCAGTAGGCTGGTGGCGCTGGCCACGCGGTTTTGCACGTCCACGGCCGCCTGGTCGGGGTCGCGCCCCACGTTGAAGTACACCTGAATGGTGGCCGCGCCCGCGTTGGTGGCCGTGGAGGTCATGTAGGTCATGCCCTCCACGCCGTTTATCTGCTCCTCCAGCGGCACAAGCACGCTCTTGAGCACGACGTCGGCGTTGGCGCCCGCGTAGCTGGCCGACACCTGCACCGTGGGCGGCGAGATGTCGGGGTACTGCGCGATGGGCAACGTAGTGAGGCCCAGCACCCCCAATAATATTAGGATGACTGAAATAACGGTGGAGAGCACCGGGCGCTCGATGAATATTTTTAGCATAAAAATCTTCTACTTAATTCAGTATTAGCGGTACTGGCGCGAGC
>JAKONR010000124.1 GCA_022701825.1 Hymenobacteraceae bacterium
CTAGCCAGAAAGGCGGTAGCCGTGAGAATGAGTGGGTTCATCTTCAGGCGCTTATACAGCGGCAGCATTGCCGATACCACAATGATGTAAGTGGTAGAGCCATCGCCGTCGAGCGACACGGCCAGCGCCAGGATGGCGGTGCCGATAACCACCTTGAGCGGGTCGCCACCCACCACCCGCAGGATTTTGCCCACGATGGGGTCAAACAACCCCGCATCGGTCATAATACCGAAGTACATAATGGCGAAAATCAGCATCACGCCGGTGGGCGCGATTTTCTTCACGCCTTCGAGCATCATGTCCCCGATTTCGGCCCGAAACCCCCCGATGAGGGCAAACAGAATCGGAATCAGGATGAGCGCCGTCATGGCAAACATGCGCTTCGACATGATGAGGTACATAAACGTACATATCATCAAAAACCCGAGGAGGGACAGCATGGGCGGGGTGGGAATGGGTAGAAAAGTGAGGGCTTACTAACTGCGGGCCCAAAGACTGGGGGCGAAGTAGCCAGCCGATTTAGAATACATTTGGAAGAAATTGGCTTTTTGGTGAAAAAGCTGGTTTTCTCGTTTCCTGCTCACGCCCGTCATGCTGAGCGCGGCGCAGCATCTCTGCCGCTTCGTTGCTGGCGTTAGGAGTTAGTATTGAGGTAGAGATGCTTCGACTCCGCTGCGCTGCGCTCAGCATGACAATCGTATTTTCTAATCCTCCCCACTCCCCGCCCACTTCCCATGAAGCTGCTGCTCGTTGAAGACGAACCCGACCTGCTGGCCAGCCTCGTGAGCTACCTGCGGGCGCAGCACTACGTGTGCGAGGTGGCCACCACCTACGCCCAGGGCCAGGAGAAAATGCTGCTGCACAGCTACGAGTGCATCGTGCTCGACCTGACCCTGCCCGGCGGCGATGGGCTGGACTTGCTGCGCGAGCTGCAACGGCACCACCCCGGCGCGGCCGTCATCATCACCAGCGCCCGCGCCGGGGTCGATGACCGCATCACGGGCCTGGAGCTGGGGGCCGACGACTACCTGCCCAAGCCCTTTTACCTGCCCGAGCTCAGCGCCCGCATCGCGGCGCTGGTGCGGCGGCGCCACTACCAGGGCACCAATCTCTTGCAAGTAGGTTTGCTGAGCGTGGACGTATCGGCCCGCCGCGCCAGCGTGGCGGGGCAGCCGCTTACGCTCACCCGCACCGAGTTTGACTTGCTGCTGCTCCTGCTGGCCAACCAGGGCCGCGTGATTACGAAGGGCGCGATTGCCGAGCACCTCTCGGGCGACGCGGCCGAGCAGTTCGACTCGTTCGAGCACGTGTACGCCCACGTGAAGAACCTCAAGCGCAAGCTCACGGAGGCCGGCGCGGCCAACTACATCAAGATGGTGTATGGCCTGGGCTACCGGTTCGACGCGAGCGAGGCGTAGCGCGGACTTTTAGTCCGCGAGTTGTTGCGCCTCGCTATTCCACCCACTCGCGGACTAAAAGTCCGCGCTACCTCGATGAAGCTCCTCGCCCGCACCACTGCCATTCTGCTCCTCTACGCCAGCGTGGTGGCGGTGGGCGGTACGTTTGTGTACTACACGGTCATTCACCGGCTGTACTACGCCTACGTCGACCGCACGCTGGGCCGGCGCAAGGTGCGCGTGGAGCTGGCCTTACGCAAGGAATTACGCACGCCCGCCGACCTGGCATTCTGGCATCGCATCGACCACAATGTGGAGTTTACGCCGCTGGCGGGCAACGCACCGGCCGCGCCGGGGCCGAATATCTTTCAGGACCGGCTGATGTATAACACGCTCACAGGCAAGCAGCAGTGGTACCGACAGGTAGCGGGCACCGAAGTTTTCCGGGGCAGGGCTTACCGGCTGGAGGTGCGCTCGTCGCTGCTCGACGGGCCGGCGCTGCTGGGCGGCATCGTGGGGGCGGGCGCGCTGCTATTTGGGGTGCTGGTGGGCGGCATGTTGCTGATTCAACACGTACTGGCGCGGCGCTACTGGCGGCCGTTTTTTGCCACGCTCGGCGTATTGCAGCAGTACAAGCTCGACCAGCACCACGCGCCCGCGCTGCCGCCCACGCGCATTCCCGAGTTTCAAGCCCTCAATACGGCGCTGGGCCACGTGCTGGGCCGGCACCAGCGGCTATATCAGCGCCAGCGCGAGTTTGCCGAAAACGCGGCCCACGAGCTGCAAACGCCGCTCGCCATCCTGCGCACCAAGCTCGACCTGCTGGTGCAGGCTCCCGGCCTCACGGAGGAGCAGGCGGGCCACATCGAGCCGCTGCTGGCGGTCACGCAGCGCCTCACGCACCTGAGCCGCAGCCTGCTGCTCCTCACGCACCTCGACCAGCAACTCTTCTTCGCTACCGAAACCGTGGACCTGGCCACCGTGGTGCGGACGCTGCTGGGCCAGATGGCCGAGCAGCTCGCTGCCGGCAACATCGCGCTCAGCGCCGACTTGGTACCCAGTTTACTGGTGTCGGCCAACCGCTCGCTCATAGAAATACTAGTAAGCAACCTGCTCAGCAATGCCATCCGGCACAACCTACCCGGCGGGGAGCTGCGCGTGAGTCTCACGGCCCATTTATTCAGCGTCGAGAACACCGGCCGGGCGCAGGCGCTGCCCGCCGACCAGCTCTTTGCCCGCCTGCGGCCCCGCCCCGACCGCCTGCCCGGCAGCGTGGGCCTGGGCCTGCCCATTGCCCGCCAGATTTGCGAAACCTGCGGCTTCCTGCTCAGCTACCATTACCAGGCACCCGGCCGCCATACCATGCGCGTCAAAATGTAGGGTAAGCTTTAGCTTGCCAGCGTATGGGTTGCGTAAGCAACGGTATTGGCAAGCTAAAGCTTACCCTACCCTCATGATAGTAAACCCCTCCCCTACCGGCTGGCAAGTCATTTACCAGCAGGCGCACGCGCTGCTGGCAATGCAGCTGGCCTGGGCCTGGCCGCCCTTTTTGGCCCCCGACCGCTGGGTAGGCCTGCTGGCGGCCGTGGCCCAGCACGACGACGAGCAGGCGCCCTGGCACGGGCGCGGCGGCCACCACGGCCTCACGCCCGCCGGCGCCCCGGCCAATTTTACGCAGGTAGCTTTTTCGCTGGAGCAGGCCACGGGCGTGCTGCACGCGGCGCGCTTCCAGGGGCGCTGGCGCAGTCTGCTCACCAGCCTGCACCTGAGCACGTTGTACGAGCCGCTGCGCGGCAGCGAGGCTAAAATCACGGCATTTCTGGATGAGCTGCGGACCGACCAGGCGCGCTGGCTCAAGGAACTGCACCTCACCAAAACCCAGGCCCGGCAGGCCTACGACCTGCTGCATTGGTGCGACCGGCTCTCGCTCATCTTGTGCCGCCAGGAGCTGCCCGAAATGGGCCGCGCGGTCGAAATTTATCCCGACCCGCTGGGCACCAGCCACCGGGTGCCGCACCTGGTGCGCCAGCCCGGCGGGCCGGGCACGGCGGTAGTCGTCAGCCCCTGGCCGTTTGGCCCTAAAGAACTGCTGGTGAGCGTAGAGGCGCAGGAGCTGCACCAGCTACAGTTTCGGGATGATGCCGAGCTAGCGACTGCCCTGCACCACAGCGCCATTCAAACGCTAAGCTGGACGCTGCGGCCGGGCTAGGTTATTTTTTCGGGTAGTTTTCGGGCAAAAAATGCTTGTGCCCGTATCTGTTCCTAGAGTCGGGGCGGGCGGCACTACGGCACTGGTTTATGATGAAAGCCGCTTTCAGCTCTTCCTGTCCATCGCATTTTATATTGAAAACCAGCTACTACCACGCTTTTTTCTGCTCTACCAAATGGCACATTACAAGTTCTCTGATATTCTAGCCATCCTCAAGTCATCGGCCTCGGAGTTTAGCGGCAACAACTCTTTCCGACACGCGGCGGCGCTTTCATACTACACTATTTTTTCGCTGCCGCCGCTGCTACTCATCGTCATCACCACGGCCAGCGCCGTGTATGGCGGCGAGGCGCTCACGGGCCAGATTTATGGCCAGCTAAAGGGCATGGTCGGGGCCGATGCAGCGGCTTTTTTGCAGGAAAGCATCGCCAAATTCACGCTGCAGCAAAAGGGCGGCTTGGCCACGGCCATCGGCCTGGGCACGCTCATTTTCGCGGCCACCACGTTTTTTGTCACGCTGCAAGAGAGCATCAACGACATCTGGAACCTGAAGGTAAAAACCGAGGGCATCGGCGCCTGGCAATACATACAGCAGCGGCTGCTTTCGTTCGGGCTCATTCTGAGCGTGGCGCTTTTACTACTTATCTCCTTCGTTATCAGCGCAGTGCTGAGCATCTTTACAGGCTGGCTTCAGCGGCATATTCCCGAGGTGGGGCTTATCGCCATTCGGGTTGTCGATTTTTTGCTGTCGCTGGCCGTTACCACCCTGCTTTTTGGCCTCATCTACCGCTTTCTGCCCGATGCCATCATCCGCTGGCGCGATGTGGGCGTGGGGGCGTTCATCACGGCGGCGCTCTTTATCCTGGGTAAGTACCTGATTTCTTTCTACATAGCAAAGTCCAATCCAGGGTCGGCCTTTGGGGCGGCGGGCTCGGCCATCGTGCTGCTGGTCTGGGTCAACTATTCGTCGCTCATCATCTTTTTTGGGGCCGAGTTCACGCAGGAGTTTGCCGATGCCTTTGGGCAGCGCGTGCAGCCCAAAGCCCACGCCGTGCGCGTGAAGCAAATTGACGTGCCGCCCGCCGAAACCGAGGAGGCCAAGGCCACGGGCCGCCCGCAGGCCACCGGCCGCTGGCGCGCATAGCGGCCGTAAAGTCAGCCGCGAAGCCGGTATTTTGGCAGACAAATACTTAGCCGCCAATATATTGACTTTAGCTAAAGCTGCTTATTACCCCCTTAATCTTCCTCATTAAAAGTCAGTAATAAAGCTAGTTAGACTTGCAACTAGCCAGGGTAGCTCGCGCATCTTTGCAGCAGCCGAATTATTCAGCGGCACTTCCTAGCTATGCGCGCCTTATTACTACTCGGGGTACTTTTACTGGCGGGCTCGGCCTGGGCGCAGCAGCCCGCGCTGCCGGGGGCGCCGCAGGTGCCGGCGGGCACCCCGCTGCCCGCGCCGGGGGTGCGCACCTCGGAGCTACCCGAAACCAGCGTGACGGGCCGCCACGAGGTTATCGGGCAGGTGTACAGCGTCGAAACCGCCGGGGGCACCATTTTTAACGGCACGCTACGGGCCGCGACTGAAGAAACGCTGACCTTCGAAACCAAGGAGTTAGGCATCGTGACGCTGCAACGCGCCAACCTGCGCCAACTGTCGCCGCTCACGCTAGAGCAGGCGCGGCGCGGCTTCGACTACGTGGGCAATGGCACGCGCATGTTCCTCGCGCCCACGGCCCGCAACCTGCACCAGGGCGAAGGCGAGGCGCAGATTCTCAACATCTTCGTGGCGGGCGTCAATTACGGCATCACCGATAATATTTCGATAGGCGCGCTGGTGCCGGTTATTCCGGCGCTCGGCATCCCGTTCGTGGCCCTCACGCCCAAAGTGAGCGTGCCGGTCGGCGACAAGTTGCGCGTGGGGGCGGGCGTACTCTACGGTTTTGGCACGGGCGTCGAGGGCATTACCGGCGGTGCCGGGGTGGGCTACGGCGTGGCCACCTACGGCTCGGCCGATAACAACCTGACGCTGGGCCTGGGCTATGGTATTGGCAGCGAAGGCATTGGCGGCTCGCCGGTGGCCGTACTTGGGGCCAACGTGCGAGTGTCGCGGCTGTTCTCGCTGGTCAACGAAACGTACCTGGCCAACTTCGATTCGGACGGCCTGGCGGGCGGCCTGGCCGGCGTGCGCTACGCCTCGCCCCGCTTCAGCGGCAGCCTGGGCATGTTGTATTTCGCCTCGCGCTACGGCGGCGGCGTGTACCCGGCCTACCTGGATGTCACGTTTCGCTTCGGCAAGGTGAAACTGCGGTAGGCTGCGTGATAGCCTCGCGCTTATCTTCGGCCGACTGTTCTAAACTCCTATTTTTCGTATCGAATGCTTCGCAAGTCTACCTTATTGATTGGCAGCCTATTGGCTATAAGTACCCAGTGGGCTTTTGCTCAAACCAAAGAAGTGGTCAAAAAACAGATTTCCGCCGACGTGTGCGAGTGCCTCACCACCAAATCGGCCGAAGCCAAACCAGAATCTTTGCCCAAAGACCAGATACAGCAGGTGTTCGTGCAGTGCTTTGGTGGTGCTGCGGGCAAGCACATGAAGTCGATTCAGCAAGCCTACGGCCAGGCAGCTTTCAGCGACAAAACCACGATGCGCACGCTGGGCGAGGAAGTAGGGGCTTTGCTGGTGCAAAGCTGCCCTGTTTCGATGGGCTATTTCATGGCGATGTCCGACAAGGACGGCAATTCTAAATCGACAGCCGCCACTACTGGCCAAACGGTAGGTAAGCTGGGCGCCCTGAGCAAGCCAGGCGCAGGCGTGCCCTTGCTGGAAGTACAGGCCACTAAAACCGAAAAAGCGTACTTTGCCTGGGTGCGGCAGTTTGACAAAGCCGAGGAGATGCTGCACAACTTGCCGCAGCTAAAAGGCCAGCAGGCGCGCATCTCCTGGGAAGAAGTAGAAATACTTCAGCCTGATACCCAAAAATACCAAAAAGTACGGGAGATAACGAGCATTGAATTGCTCTAGCGCACCCCGCTACGCCGCCTCGGCTTTCTCCTTGTTGGCCAGCTGCCCGCAGGCGGCGTCGATGTCCTTGCCCCGGCTGCGGCGGATGTTGGTTTGCACGCCGCGGTCGGCCAGGTATTTGTGGAAGGCCGTGATTTTGTCGGCCTCCGCGTTTTGGTAGGCCGCGTTTTCGATGGGGTTGTACTCGATGAGATTAATCTTGCAGGGCAGCCACTTCGAGATGGCGTAGAGTTCGGCGGCATCTTCGAGGCCATCGTTAAAGTTCTCGAACACAATGTATTCGTAGGTGACTTTACGGCCGGTTTTCTGATGATAGTATTGCAGCGCGTCTTTCAGCGCGGCGAGCGAGTTGGCCTCGTTGATGGGCATAATCTCGTTGCGCTTCGCGTCGTTGGGCGCGTGCAGGCTCAGGGCGAGGTTGGCTTTCACGTCGTCGTCGGCCAGCTTTTTTATCATCTTGGCAATGCCGGCCGTGCTGATGGTGATGCGGCGCGGGGCCATGTTCAGGCCATCGGGCGCGGTGATGCGGCGCACGCTTTCCACCACGTTGGCGTAGTTGAGCAGCGGCTCGCCCATGCCCATGTACACGATGTTGGTGAGCGGCGTACCATACTGGGCCTCACACTGCTCGCGGATGCGCACCACTTGGTCGTAAATCTCGGCCGCGTCGAGGTTGCGCTTGCGGTCCATGTAGCCGGTAGCGCAAAACTTGCAGGTGAGCGAGCAGCCTACCTGGCTCGAAATACAAGCCGTCATGCGCGTGTCGTGCGGGATGAGCACGCCCTCCACGATGTTGCCGTCGTGCAGCCGAAAAGCCGACTTGATGGTGCCATCGTTCGAGAGCTGCTGATTTTGCACCGCTACGCCGTTTATCACGAAGTGGGCGGCCAGCAACTCGCGGGTGCTCAGCGAGATGTTGTTCATTTCCTCAAACGAGCCGGCCGTGTTTTTCCACAGCCACTCCGTTACCTGCTTGGCGCGGAAGGGTTTTTCGCCGTGCTCGACCATGAAGGCTTTGAGCTCGTCGGGCGAGGTTTTACGGATGTCACGCTTGGCGGGGGCGAGTTCGAGTTCGAGCAGCATAAGTACAAAAATACAACTGGTCAGGGCGTTGAGTTCAGATGGCGAACTAATTTTCTGTGCGCCTGCCCATATTCCTGGCGCGAGGGCGGGCCAATGTGCCGGCTACCCTCGATGCGGAACGTGATGGGAGCCACGTACCGCACGTTGCCGTATCGTGCCAGCCGGGGCTTGAAACGTGGCAGCCGCCGCACGGCCCGCACTACCGCCAGGCCGCAGTCGCGCCGGAAGGCTTTTACTACGAAAACCTCCTGCCCCTGCCCGCTCGGCGCGACGGTGAAGCTCACGAAAACCCGGCCGCTGGCTTGCGCCCGCAACGCCTGCGGCGGGTAGGTCAGGCGCTGCTGGATAGCCGCCACGATATCCGCCATCCCACCGCCACTGGGCAGCTCGGGCATCGGCTCGATGGGCAGTAGGCAGCTAAACTGGGTAGTGTCGGCCTGCGCTCAGGCCGACACTACTGCACAGCAAGCCACTGAGCATCAGTAATAATATGAGGGGAATTGTCATCCGACTTTTCTTAGCGGTGGCGCGAGGCCTTTCTGGCAGCCTGGGTATCCTCGTAAATCTGGTAATTGACGGGCACCACGTATGGCACCTCTTGCGCTTGCGGCGGCCGGGGCTGGAAGCGCAACTGCCGCACGGCCTGCATCGCTGCCGAATCGAACGGAGGCCAGAGCGACTTCACGACTTTGACCCGCTGCACGCTGCCGGCCGGCGTAATATGAAACGCAATGAAAACCCGCCCGGTAACGCAGGCCATCCGCGCTTCGGGCGGGTATATTAGCCGCCGGTGAATAGCGGCCACAATTTCGCGAGGGCCACCACCGCCCAGCAGCGCGGACGCGGCCGGCCACGCACCCTCTTGGGCAAAAACCTGATGGCCATTCCCTATAAGTATTCCACCGAGTAGCAGACGTAAAGCCGAATAGTTCATTAGTGGCGGCATTTCTATACCTCATCAGATGCCAGTAGGCTTGATTTTGCACACTGGCTCAGGCATTCCTGATTGGCTAACGCAAAATAAAATTTCGGCAAAATCCGCTTCACTCAGCCAACGCACAGCTTCTTTCGCCTACCTTCGCCCCGTAAACTTTAGGGGTGCTTTGCTACGGCAAGGCTGAGACAATACCCTCCGAACCTGAACCAGATAATGCTGGCGAAGGGAAAAGTACTGGACCCGCTCTGCGGCTGCCTTTTGGGCACGCCGTGGCCGGCACCGCCTATTGCTTACGGCCTCTCCTTGTCCCAACTACACCCTAGTTGCATGGTCTGCTACGTAAACAATTCGGCTCACGAAGCCACTGACAACCAGCTGCTCGCCGAGCTACTCGCCGCTCTGGGCCAGGCCCAGACGCGCGGCCTTGCGGTGGCCGTGAACGATGCCGTAGTGCCCCGCGCCGAGTGGGCCAGCCACGCCGTGCAGCCCCACGACCGCATCCTGCTCATCCGCGCTACCCAGGGAGGATAAATTTTGAGCTGTTAGCTACTAGCTATTGGCTGTTAGCCTGTTGGCGGCTGACTGCAATTAGGTGCTACCGCTTTCCTCAAGCTTATATCTCAATTAAAAAGCTATTAGCCAACAGCTAGTAGCTAACAGCTCAACACATGAAAAAACGTGACCAAGCCCCCCAGCAAACGCTGGTGGAGCGCCAGCCCCTGACGGGCTCGCGCAAGATTTACGTGCCGGGCAAGCTGCACCCGAATATCCGGGTGGCGATGCGCGAAATCGCGCTCGCCGACACCGAGCGCAAGTTTGATTTCGGCTTTCCGTCGGAGCAAAACCCGCCCGTGACGGTGTACGACACCAGCGGGCCCTACACCGACCCGACCGTGGAAATCGACCTTAAAAAAGGCCTGCCCAGGCTACGCGAATCGTGGATTCGGGAGCGCGGCGACGTGGAGCAGCTAGCCGGCACTACGTCGGCCTACGGCCAGCAGCGCGCCGCCGATAACAGCCTGGACCACTTGCGCTTCGAGCACATTGCCGCACCGCTGCGGGCCAAGCCCGGTTACAATGTATCGCAGATGCACTACGCCAAAAAGGGCATCATCACGCCCGAGATGGAGTACATCGCCATCCGCGAAAATCAGCGCTTCGACGAGCTGCCCGCCGATGACCCGCTACGCACGCAGCACCGCGGCCACAGCTTCGGGGCCAACACGCCCGAGGGCCACATCACGGCCGAGTTTGTGCGCCAGGAAGTGGCCGCCGGGCGGGCGGTTATTCCCAGCAACATCAACCACCCGGAGAGCGAGCCCATGATTATCGGGCGCAACTTTCTGGTAAAAATCAATACCAACATCGGCAATTCGGCCGTCACCGCACGCATTGAGGAAGAGGTAGATAAGGCCGTGTGGAGCTGCCGCTGGGGCGGCGACACGCTCATGGACCTCAGCACCGGCAAGAACATCCACGAAACCCGCGAGTGGATTATCCGCAACTGCCCGGTACCGGTGGGTACGGTGCCCATTTACCAGGCCCTGGAGAAAGTGAACGGCAAGGCCGAAGACCTGACCTGGGAGCTGTTTCGGGACACGCTCATCGAGCAGGCCGAGCAGGGCGTCGACTACTTCACCATCCACGCCGGGGTGCTGCTGCGCTACGTGCCGATGACGGCCAAGCGCGTGACCGGTATCGTGTCGCGCGGCGGCTCCATTATGGCCAAATGGTGCCTGGCGCACCACCAGGAGAGCTTTTTGTACACGCACTTCGAGGAGATTTGCCAGATTATGAAGGCCTACGACGTGGCCTTCTCGCTGGGCGACGGCCTGCGCCCCGGCTCCATCGCCGATGCTAATGACGAGGCACAGTTCGCGGAGCTGGAAACGCTGGGCGAGCTCACCAAAATCGCCTGGGCGCACGACGTGCAGGTGATGATAGAAGGCCCCGGCCACGTGCCCATGCACCTCATTAAGGAGAACATGGACAAGCAGTTGCGCGAGTGCCACGAAGCGCCCTTCTACACGCTGGGACCGCTGACGACGGATATCGCGCCGGGCTACGACCACATCACGTCGGCCATCGGGGCGGCCATGATAGGCTGGTTTGGCACGGCCATGCTCTGCTACGTGACGCCCAAGGAGCACCTGGGCCTGCCTAATAAGCAGGACGTGAAGGACGGCGTAATTGCTTATAAAATAGCCGCCCACGCCGCCGACCTCGCCAAGGGCCACCCCGGCGCGCAGTACCGCGACAACGCCCTGAGCAAGGCCCGCTTCGAGTTCCGCTGGGAAGACCAGTTCAACCTCTCGCTCGACCCCGACACCGCCCGCGAGTACCACGACGAAACCCT
>JAKONR010000126.1 GCA_022701825.1 Hymenobacteraceae bacterium
CATCGGCGGCAGGTGCAGGCCACGGCGGCCACCCGCCCGCCCGCCCCCGCGCCCGCGCCCTGCCCGCTGGTGTCGGTCGTTATTCCGTGCTACAACCACGGGCGCTACCTCGAAGAGGCCCTGCAAAGCGTGTGGGCGCAGGACTACCCGGCGGTCGAAATCCTTGTCGTCGATGACGGCTCGACCGACGACACCCGCGCCGTGGCCCAGCGCTACGCCAGCGTGCGCTACTACTACCAGCCCAACCAGGGGCCTTCGGCGGCCCGCAACGCCGGCATTGCCCACAGCCGCGGCGAATACCTCGTCTTTTTGGATGCCGACGACTGGCTGCTGCCCCAGGCCCTGAGCGGCAACGCGGCGTACCTGCGCCAAAACCCGAAGCTGGCCTTCGTGTCGGGCGGCCACCAAAAGGTGCACGCGGCCACGGGCCGCGTCACGGCCGAGCACCAGCCGGTAACCCAAAATCCCTACCACCACCTGCTGTGGGGCAACTACATCGGCATGCACGCGGCCGTGATGTACCAGCGCTGGGCCCTGGCGGCCGAGCCGTTTGACCCCGCGCTGCGCTACTGCGAGGACTACGACGTGTACCTGCGGCTGGCCCGCCGCTTTCCGGTGGCCAGCCACGCGCAGCTGATTGCCGCCTACCGGCTGCACGATACCAACTCCTCGGCCAACGCGGCCGTGATGCTGGCGGCGGCGCTGGCCGTGCTGGCGCGGCAGCAGCCCCAGCTGCGCAACAAAGACGAACAGCGGGCCTACGCGGGCGGCCTTGCCAACTGGCAGAGCTACTACGGCCCGCCGCCCGCCCCGGCGGGCCCCTTGCCCCCACCACCCGCCAGCTAGCCCGCCCCGCCTATTGGCCCGGCTCACCTTTCGCTTTCTTTACTTAACCAGCTCATGCTTAGAAAACTAATCAAGGACAACACGCCCACCTTCGGGCGCCGGCTGCTGCACAAAGCCAACCTGCACTCGGGTTTTATGCCCACCGTGGGCGACGTGGACCTGGGCGATTTTAAGCGCCTGACGCCGTTCAACGACCGGTTTGGCTACGACCGGGGCGGCCCCATCGACCGCTACTACATCGAGCACTTCCTGCAAAAGGAAGCGGCCAGCATCAGGGGCCGGGCCTTGGAAATCGGCGACAACTCCTACACCATGCAGTACGGCCGCGCCACCGTGACCCAGAGCGACGTGCTGCACGTAGACGCCAGCAACCCCGAGGCGACGTGGATAGGCGACCTGAGCGCCGCCCCGCACATCCCCGACAATACCTTCGACTGCCTGGTGCTGACCCAGACGCTGCACCTGATTTACGACTTTAAGGCGGCGCTGCGCACCTGCTTCCGCATCTTGCGGCCCGGCGGCACGCTGCTGCTCACGGTGCCCGGCATCACGCCCATCGACCGCGAGGGCTGGAAGGACACCTGGTACTGGACCTTCACCGACCGCGTATTACAGCTTTTGTTCGCCGAAACGTTTCCGGGGGGCAGCATCGAGATTTCGTCGTTTGGCAACGTGCACGTGGCCACGGCCTTCCTCTACGGCATGGGCCTGCCCGAGCTCGACCCGGCCAGCCTCGATTATTACGACCCGCAGTTTCAGGTAATTAATGCCGTAAAAGCCGTCAAGAATGCGCCACTGGCTTAGGCCCTACGTGCAGCGGGCGCGGCGGCATTTTGAGCCTAAGGCCTTGGTGCTGATGTACCACCGCGTGGCCGAGCCCGACACCGACACCTGGAACCTGGCCGTGTCGCCGGCGCACTTCGAGCAGCACCTGCGCGTGCTGCGGCAGGCCGGCACCGTCATTTCGGCCGCCGAGCTGGCCGAGCGCCTGCGCACCCGCACGCTGCGCCGCCGCAGCATCGCCATCACCTTCGACGATGGCTACCCCGATAACCACCGCGCCGCCGCGCCGCTGCTCACGCGCTATGGGCTGCCAGCTACTTTTTTCATCATTTCCGGCCAGGTCGGGCGGGCACAGGAGTTCTGGAGCGATGAGCTGGCGAGCCTCGTGCTACTCACCGAGCGCCTGCCCGCGACGCTGGCCCTGGCGCTACCGGACGGGGCGGGCCACCTGGCCGCCGACCTGCCCGCCGAGCAGCTGCTGACCCCGGCGCTGCGGCGGCAGCACCAGCTTTGGCGCGCCACCGAGGCGGCCCCACCCACCCGGCGGGCGGCCTTATTCTACGAACTGTGGCAGCGCCTGCAACCGCTGCCCGCCCCCAGCCAGCAGTTGGTGCTGGAGCAGTTGCGCGCCTGGGCGGGCCTGCCGGCCACCGTTCGGCCCGCGCACCAAAGCATGTCTTGGCGCCAGCTGCGCGAGCTGAGCGCGAGCCCGCTCTTCACGATTGGGGCGCACACCGCCACGCACCCGGCGCTGGCCTACCATCCCGCCGCCGTGCAGGCCCACGAAATGGCCGCCAGCCGGCAAGCGCTGCAAGCAGCCCTCGGCCAGCCCGTCGAGCTGCTGGCCTACCCCTACGGCAGCTGTAATGCCGAAACCTTTGCTATCGCGGCCCAATTGGGCTTCAAAGCCGCTTTTACTACCGCCGCGCACGCCGTCGGCCCCACGGCGGCGCCGCACAGCCTGGGCCGCTTCCAAGTCAATGACTGGGACGGCGACGAGTTTCGGCGGCGGCTGCGGCAATGGTTTGCGGGCTGAAGCAAGCAGCCAAAAAGCCCCGGCGAGCGCTGCTCGGCGGGGCTTTTTGGCTTGCAAACCTAGCTGCTTACTGCGGCTTCACCGCTGCCGGCAGCGGCTTGCGGGGCAGCTTTTGGTCGCGCATGGCGGCGTTGTACACGAAAGAGGCCACCACCACCGAGGCCTGCTTGAGGTCGTCGGCCACGAGGCGGTCGTAGGTGTCCTGGTTGGAGTGGTGGGTGCGGGCGAAGTAGTCGAGCCCATCCTGAATAAACTGAAAGCCGGGCAAACCCACCGCGTCGAAGGCCACGTGGTCGGTACTGCCCGTGTTGCGCGAAGTCACGGTGGTAGCGCCCATGTCGGCAAAGGGCTGGAGCCAGGCCGTAAAGATGGGTTTCACGGCCTCGTTGCCCTGGGCGTAGATGCCCCGGATTTTGCCGGCCCCGTTGTCGAGGTTGAAGTAGGCGCTCAGCTTCTCGTGGTCGGGCTTGAGCTGCATGGTGGCGGGGTCGGCAAAGTGGTTTTTTACGTAGTTGCGCGAGCCGTGCAGGCCCTGCTCCTCCTCGCCCCAGAGCGCAATGCGGATGGTGCGGCGCGGCTTCAAGCCACTGGCTTTCAAGATGCGCACGGCCTCCATCATCACGGCCACGCCGGCGGCGTTGTCGGTGGCCCCGGTGG
>JAKONR010000212.1 GCA_022701825.1 Hymenobacteraceae bacterium
GCCACTCGTGCGAATCGCCGATGTGGTGCAAAATCATCTCGCCGGGGTTGAACGCCTCCTCTTTTTTGCCCCCTTCGGTGGGCTCGGCCGCAAAGCCGGCAAACGTGCAAAGGCAAAAAACCAGCGTAAGTAACCTCTTCATTTAAAACTAATTAAAACCCGATTAATTTGGTAAATTCCTATGCTTCGGGTACTTGCTGGCTTGAATACGGGCGCAAGTTACTAAAAATAGCCCAAATCTCAAAGCCGGCCCCCAGAAAGTAGCTCACAAAGAACACGCCCAGGAAGGCCCAGGTACCCCGCCCCTCCTGCGCGCCGCCCTGCAACAGGTACGTCAGCACAATGCCCAGCGACAGCATCAGCCGCAGCACCACGCCCCCGAAATACGCCCCCAGAAAGTTGTCGGCCGAGCGGGCCACGAAGCGCGCCGTGAGCCAGTACGTGAGCAGCGTGACGGCCAGCAGCCCGCCCAGCACGTAGGGGGCCAGCGGGTGAATAACGGCCGGCCCGAATGCTGATTTCAGCCCAAAAAGCACCGCAAAGCTGGCCAGTACCAAGGCAGCAAATTGGGTGAGAAACGAGCGCGTCATGCAGGTAGGCCGGGCCGCAAATAGCGAATCGGGCTGCAAAGGTCGGCATAATTCGCCGAGTACCAACACAAAGGCCCCATCAGCCGGAGCTAATGGGGCCAAAAAGGGTTGCCAGGCCCGGTTCGCGGCTTAATTGGCGATGGTGTAGTTGATGCGGCGGCGGCGCTGCGCGCCATTGGCGAAGGTCATCGTGACATCAAGCCGCACCGTAGTATTGAGCGCGTAGGTGGTGGGCACGGTGTAAGCGATAGCCTGCGTGGTGGTCCGAAACGTGGGGTTAAACGTGCCGGCGGCGGGATAGCTGCCGACCTGCATCGAGTCGGTTTTAGTGGCCTGAAACACCGCGATGGTGGTCGGGCCATCGGGCTGGTTGTACACGGCCGTTATGGGAATGGTTTTGCCGGGGCCGTACTTGGTGGCGAAACCGGTAGTGCTGAAGGTAGTGCCCAGCACGCCGATGTTAAAAAAGCCGGGTTTGGCCTGGAGCGCGTAATAGGTGGGCACTTCTTCTTTTTTGCAGCTGCCCAGCAGGCCCACGCCCAGCAGCAATGACAGGGCAGCGTTAGATAATAGCTTCATAAACAGCGAGAAATAAGCAGTAAATTACGGCTGGTCAAACCACAAGGGCTTGGTGATGTAGGTATTATTGTCGCCGTTGGGCACACCGGCATCGGTGAAGAGCTTGGCGATGGCGTTGGGGTTATAGAGCACTTCGGTGGCGCCGGGCAGCAGGCGGCGCGGGTAGCGCAGTGTGGGGTCGGTTTGGCCGGAGGCCGACGAGTTTACGGCGTTGCCTACGGGGTAGGCGAAGTTGACGTAGATACTGGACGCAAAATCGTAGCGCCGCATATCCGACCACGATTCCGGATTAAGAAACATGGCCAAGTACTTCTGCTCCATAATGCTGCGCGGCGTAACGGCGGCGGGCGTCTGAGGCACGGCGGCCGAAGCGAGGTAAGCGTTTATCTGGGCCGTGGTAATCTGGGGAAACGTAACCGGCGGCGGCGAGTACGTGCCGCCCGCGCCCACCTTGACCATGTGCGCCCGAATGCCGGCCCGCAGGGCGTCGTAGGCGCGCTGTCGGTTGCCTGCTAGAAAGGCCGCTTCTGCCTCAATAAATTTGAGCTCGTGGTAGGTAATAACCTCGAAGTAGCCTAGGTCGCGGGCGTACCAACCACCGTAGAAATCGGTGATGGCCGGCGTAACGCCCGGCGTGATGTTCACGCCCGTGGCCGGGGCCGAGGTGCCCACGCCGGGGTCTACCCCGGTACTGGTCGTGGGCGTAAGAATACCAAAACGCGGGTCTACCACGCCGGGAAACGTGGTACCGTTGAGGTACTTGATAACGTTGCCCGAGAAAGTGGCGGCCCCAAAATTGGCCCGCGTGACGCCGAAGATATTGGTGGTGCCGGTGAGGGGCAGCACGGCCACCTGGTAGTTGAGCTGGGCATCGTCGGCGCTGCTGGTAAAGGCTTTATCGCAGAGCGCCAGCACGGCAGCGGGGTCATACGTACCCTTCTTTTTGGTGAGGTGCTGGGCCTGGCGGGCTTTCAGGGCATAGGCCAGGCGTATCCACTTGCTTACGTCGCCTTTATACAGGATGTCGCCGCTCTCGCTGGGTGAGGTGCTGTAGAGCGGGCGAAAATTGGCCGAGGCAGGCTTAGTCATTTCGACCACGCCCTCATCGCAGAGCTGGTTGATGGTGGCGTAAATCTGCTGCTGCGAGTCGTATTTAGGCGTGTAGTTGCTGCCGCCCTGATAGGCCTCGGTGTAGGGCACATCGCCGAGCATGTCGGTGGCGTGGGCCAGAATGACGGCCTGCATAATCTTGCCCGCTCCCACGTAGTAGGGTGAGCCTTCGGCCTGCGCCGCCGCTATCATGGGCGGAATGTTGCCACCCGATTGAAAGTACGAGTAGTTAAACGTGTTCGTACTCTGGGCGTTGGTAAAAATGTACTGGTCGTTGGTACCGCTGTTGGCCGTGCGGCTCACCACGTACTGCGTAATGTAGGGCGTGCGCAAGGCCGTGAACATCTGCGTCTGAATACCATTAGAGATGATATTCGGCAGCAGGAAGTTGGGCGTCGTGGAAGTCGGGTTATTCGGGTTGTTATTGACGTCGAGAAACTTCTCGCACGAGGTCAGGGCCGTGGAGGCACTGAGTAGCCCGAGAAAAAGGAGATATTTTTTCATGTTGAATAAGTCGTTAGGAGCGTGCGCTGGCAAACGGCTGTCATGCTGAGCAACGCGAAGCATGACAGTTGTTTTTCATCAGCCGCCCAATAATTAAAAATTAACCCGCAGGCCCATGTCCACGCCGCGGGTGGCGGGGATGTTGCCGTAGTCGATGCCGCCCGAGCCGCCGCCGCGCACGCCAGCCCCGGAAGCCGCCGTTTCGGGGTCGGCGCCGGTGTACTTGGTCAGCAGCACGAGGTTGCGGCCGGTTACGCTCAGCTCGATGCCTTTGAGAAACGAGCTATTGCCGCCCAGCCAGCGGGCTGGCAGGGCATAGGTGAGGGTGAGGTAGCGCAGGCGCGCCCACGAGCCATCTTCGATGAAGGCGGTGCCCGCCGCGCCCAGCACGCTGGTGTAGTAGGCCTGGGTCAGTTCGGCGGGGCGGGTGTTGGGGGTGTAGCCGGTTATGCTGCCGCTGGCGTCGCGCGTGGCTACTACGCCGTCGAACACGACCTGCTTGTAGCGCTCGGCGGTGCGGGCGGCGGTGCCCACGGTGGTGGCGTAGTAGTCATTGCCATTCACCACCACTCCCCCCACGCGGAAGTCAAACAAGGTACTTAGCGACAAGCCCTTGTAGGTAAACGTATTGGTGAGCTGCGTGGTGAAGCGCGGGGCGCGATTGCCGGCGTAGGCAAAGTTGGCGTTCACGGTGGGATAGCCGGTGGTGGGGTTCACGATTACCTGGCCAAAATACGGGCTGTTGGGGTCCGTGACGCGGGCGAAGTCGCTGGCGGCGATGCCCGAGATGGGGTGGCCCGGGAAGGCCCCGCCCTCGTGAATGGCCGTGATGAAGGTATCGGACTGGTACACCACGGTCAGCGGCGCGGGCAGGCTCTCGAGGTTGTTGGTGTTGTGGTAGAAGTTTACCAGCACATCCCAGGTAAAGCCCGTGCTGGTGCGCACCGGCGTGCCGCTGAGGCTGATTTCCTGGCCTTCGTTGGTAACCACGCCGCCGTTGATGTATTGCAGGATGAAGCCCGTGGCCTGGCTCACGCGGGGCGCGATGAGCTGGTCGACCGTGCGCGAGCGGTAGTAGTTGAAGTCGAGGCTGAGGCGGTTTTTGAAGAATTGCAGGTTGATGCCAGCCTCGTAAGTGCGGGTGCGCTCAGGCTTCAGGTTGGGGTTCGAGCCGTAGAAGTCGTTGCGCAGGCCGCCGCCGATGTAGGTGTTAAACGTGAGGGGCGACTGCACGCGGTAGGGCCCAGTGTCGCGGCCCACCTCGGCCACGCTGGCCCGAATTTTCCCGTAGTTCAGTATCGGGCTTTGGTCGAGGCCCAGCACTTTGGTAAACTCGTAGCCGGCCGCCGCCGAGCCGTACAAAAAGCCCTTGCCAAAAACCTTGCCCTCGTCGGGCCGGGGCAGCGTGGAAGACTGGTCGTAGCGGGCTTGCAGCTCCACCGTCAGCTGGTCGAACACCGTGGCCTGCAAGCGGGCGAAATTGCCGATGAGGTGGCGTTTCGAGTCGCGCTGCAAGGCACTGCGGTTCACCGTATTGTTCAGGCCGATGAAGTTGGGGTTCTGAAAAATCAACCCCAGGTAATCGACCGCCTCATCGCGGTTTTCCTCAATCGTATTGCCCAAAATGAGCGAGCCGCGCAGCTTGTCCTGCATAAAGCTCTGCGAAAACGTGGCCAGCGTGGTAGCCGTTGTCACGCGGTTCTGGTCCACGGTTTCGGCGATACCGCCGTTTTGGTTGCTCACCTGCGAGGTGCCCACGGCCCGCACCGACGTGATGCGCGTGGTAGCCCAGTCGGTGCCAATGTTATGGCTTAGCGTCAGCCACTTGGTGGGCGCGAAGCTCACCAGCACGTTGCCGATAAAGCGGTTGGTGCGGTCGGTTTGGGGGTTGTTGTAGGCGCTCCAGTACGGGTTGTCGGCGTCGGCATCGGTGCCGTTGCCGACGGCCAGCAGGCGGCGGCGGCTGCCGTCGGGGTTGAGGTAGTTGCGGGCGTCGTCGTTCTGCGGCCAGTTGAGCAAGCTCAGGAAAAAGCCGCCCGTGCTGCCAAACAGCCCCGGCCCCTGCAACGGCCGCGTAGCGCCCGAGTTGAGGTATTGGCCCGAGCCGCTCACGGTGAGCTTGGGCGAGATTTTGGCCGAGCCCGAAAGGCGGATGGTGGTCTTGTCGAACTTGCTTTCGGGCGTGACGCCGCTCTGCTGCACGTTGGAAGCCGAGGCAAAAAAGCTGGCTTTGTCCGAGCCGCCCGACATGGTCACGAAATTCTGGTAGGCGTAGCCTTTGCGAAAGAAATTGCCCAAATTGTCGTACACCGGCTGCCCCTCCTGAAAGCGCGGCCCAAACGACAGGCGCGTGGTAGCGTCGAAAATACCGTTGGAGCCCTGCCCGTACAGGTTTTGGAGCTTGGGCAGGCGGTTGACCTCATCCACCGAAAACTGGGTGCGGAAGTTGAGCTGCGTGCGGCCCGCCGTGCCTTTTTTGGTCGTAATGACGACCGCGCCGTTGGCGGCCCGCAGGCCGTAGAGCGCGGCGGCGGCCGGGCCTTTGAGCACCGTCATCGAGGCAATGTCTTCGGGGTTGAGGTCACCGGCGCGGTTGGCGGCGCCCACCGAGCGGCCCAGCAGGCCGTTGAAGGCCGAGCCGCCGCCCGGCGCGGTGCTTTCCTGAAACGACGAGTTGTCCATTATCATGCCGTCGATGACGAACAGCGGCTGGTTGTCGCCGTCGAGCGAGGTGCCGCCCCGAATCACGATGCTGGCGCCCTCGCCCGGCCCGCCGCCCGACGAGGTGATGTTGACGCCCGCCACCTTGCCCTGCAAGGCGTTTACGACATTGGTCTGGCGCGAGTCGATAATATCCTTGCTGCTAACCTCTTGCACGGCCGTCACGAGGTCGCGCCGCTCCTGCTTGATGCCATAGCCCAGCACGATTACCTCGTCGAGGTCGCGGTTGCTGGCGGTCAGCGTCACGTCGAGCGGGCCACCCTCGGCCTTGCGCTCCAAGCTTTCAAAGCCCACGAAGCTGAACACGAGCGTAGCTCCGGCGGGCACATTGGTTAGTGTGTAGCGGCCTTCGCTGTCGGTGGCGGTGCCGTTGCTGGTACCTTTTACTACTACGTTCACGCCTGGCAGCGCCACGCGGTCGGCGGCCTGCCGCACCACGCCCGTTACGGGGCCGGTGGTGGCGGCCGCGGCGCTCGGGGCAGTTTGGGCGTGGCTGGGCGGCGCGGCCAGCACGCCCGGCAATAAGGCCAGAGGAAGCCAGTAGATTTTCTTCATAAGAAGAGAAAGAGGTTGAAAGAACAGTTTTATCTTTCCTTACAATCAGACAATTACTAATGCCTGTTAGCAATGCATTCGAGCGCAATGCTTAACTATTGCTGCTATTCAGAAAGCTAAAAGTGCAACTTTTTTTTGACTTTTCTTCACGCTGGCTTAATTCGGCCCGGCAACCCGGCACGCGCGCTGTTTTTTCCGGCAACGTTTGGGGAAGTTATTGCCCCGGCACCACGCTTTCGATAGCCAGTTGTAGCAGCGCCGAGCGCACGCTCAGCTCGCCGAGCTTACCATTGCGCCGCGTGGGGTTTACGCGGTTGGTAAGCAGAATCACGAACAAGTCTTTCTCCGGCTCGACCCAGAAATACGTGCCCGTGAAACCCGTGTGGCCGTAGCTGCGCGGGCTGGCGCCGCGCGCCGCGTTGAGGGCCGGGTTTTGGGGGTCGGGCTTGTCGAAGCCCAAGCCGCGCCGGTTGGCGGGGCAAAACGGGCAGCTGGTGAAGGCAGCCACGGTTTCGGGTTTGATAAGCTGCTGGCCGCCGTAGCGCCCCTGCCAGAGGTAGAGCTGCACGAGCTTGGCCAGGTCGTTGGCGGTGCCAAAAAGGCCGGCGTGGCCGCTCACGCCGCCCAGCATGGCCGCGTTTTCGTCGTGCACGGTGCCGTGCACCAGCGCGTGGCGAAACAGCGAGTCGTACTCGGTGGGCGCGATGCGCCCCAGCGGAAACCGGCGCAGCGGGTTGAAGCCCAGCGTAGTGGCCCCCAGCGGCCTGTAGATTTCGCGGGCCAAAAAGGCGTCAAACGGCTGGCCCGTGGCCTTTTGCACGTAGTACGGGTACAGCATAAAGGAAAAATCGGAGTACACGTAGCCGGGCCGGGCATTGAGCGGCGAGGTGGCCACGCCCCGGTAGATGCGGCCCGGCAGCGCCCGGCTGCCCCACAGGTCTTGGGTCACCGGCAGCGGAAACGCGGCCGACGAATCGGGCCGGAAAAACTGCGGCTGCAAGCCTCCGTTTTTTTCCACGTAGCCCTGCCAAAAGGGGATGAACGCCTTGAGCCGCGCCTGGTGCGTGAGCACATCGCGCAGACGTAAATTCTGCTTATCAGTGCCTTGCAGGAAGTCAAACAGCGCGCCCAGCGTATAGTCGGGGCCAAAAAGCTGGCGGTCTTGCAGCAGCATGAGGACGGGCAGGGCGGCGGTTACTTTAGTGAGCGAGGCAAAGTCGTAGAGAGTGTTGTTGAGCACCGGCCGCGTGGTGCCGACCTCCTGCACGCCATAGCTGCGATGCAGCGCCACTACGCCGCGCCGCGCCACCAGCACCTGCGCCCCCGGGAAGGCGCCCGCTTCGAGCGCCTGCTTCATCAGGGAGTCAATTTGCTCGGGCAAATCGGCGCGCAGGCCAGCTTCTTTCACGGAGGCGTAGGCCAGCCGCAGGCCGCCTCGCGTAGATTGCCCGGCCTCAAAACCCGCCTGGGCCAGCGCCGGCGACAACTGCCCGGCCGCGCCCATCCCGCCAAAGATGACCTGCACGGCGTGGTTTACGGCCGCGGGGCGGCGGGCGCGCACCAGCAGCACGGCCGTGGCCTGGCGTAGCTCGGGCAGCGTGGGCAGTGCGGCGCTGTCGAATACTAATACGATGGTTCTCTTGCCCAGCGCCAGCGTTTGGCGAAGTGCGGTGCGGTCGTGCGGGCCGCCCTCGGGCAGGGCCAGCAGCAGCAGGTTGTGGTGGCGCAACGCGGCTAGGTCGGCCTTCTGGGGACCGGTGAAAAAGCTGGTTGGGGCATAATCGGCCACGTCGTGCGGCAGGTGCCAGCTAAAATCGAGGCCGCCTTTGGGGGCCGCCGTGGCCTGGGCTTTCAGGGTGGCCAGGCGCAAAGTATCGAGCCGCTGCAAGGGTAGAATTTCACCTTCGTTGCGCAGCACCACTACTTCGTGCGCCACGGCAAAAGGGCCGGCCGCCAGCCGGGCCTGCGCCCACCCAGCAGCCGGCCCCAGCCAACTAACTACTAAAAACAGCCAAAAACCGGCGACAGACCGAAGCGGAGCGAAGTACGACATAGCCCCGCAAGGTATTGCCGGTCAGTCCATCATCGGGCGCTAGCCCAGCACCGGCAGGTGCGCCTCGATGGCGGCGCGCTTGCTCTCGTGTTGCGCGGGCAGCATGAGGTGGGTGCCGAGCTCGGCCAGCGGCTCATCTACCATAAAGCCGGGGTTGTCGGTGGCGACCTCGAAGAGCACGCCGCCCGGCTCGCGGAAATACATGGCGTGGAAATACTGCCGGTCAATCTGGGGCGTTACCTGGAAGCCCTTCTTAATCAGCAGGTCGCGGAAGTAAAGCTGGGTCGCGTCGTCTTTGACGCGGAAGGCGATGTGGTGCACCGAGCCGGCGGCTACCTGGCCCCGGCCTTCGCCGGGGGCGGCTACCAGCTCCACGATGTTGGCCGTGCCAAGGGCATCGGTGGCGTAGCGGTAGCGGTTGACGTGCTGGGCCACCAGCCGGTAGCCAAACACGTCGGTGAGCACGGCGGCCGTGGCTTTCACGTCGCTCAGCGTCAGCGTAATGTGGTGGAAGCCGCGAGTGGCAACTTCGGCGCCGACTTCGGCGGTAGTCCAGGGCGTGCGCGGGTCGTCGGCCACTTCGGTCAGCTCCAGCTTGAGGCCGTCGGGGTCGAGGAAGGTGAGGTAGCGCTCGCCAAATTTCTCGGCGGGCTTGTTGTAGGTTATCCCGTTGGCCTCAAAGCGTTTCTGCCAAAAATCGAGGCTGCCAGCCGGCACGGCGTAGCCAATTTCAGTGGCCTGGCCGGGGCCGCGGCGGCCGGGCGTCATGTGCTCCCAGGGGAAGAACGTGAGGATGGTGCCCGCCGAGCCGCGCTCATCGCCAAAGTAGAAGTGGTAGGTGCCGGGGTCGTCGAAATTGACGGTTTTTTTGAGGAAGCGCAGGCCCATCACCTTCGTGTAGAAATTGAAATTGCGTTGGGCGTTGCCGGCGATGGCCGTGATGTGGTGCAGGCCTAGGATTTGGTTTTCCATGATTGCTAGACAGTTAAAAATTACTCGTCGCTTGTGAGACCCCACCCCCGGCCCCTCCCCTCCCCTCCGGGAGAGGGGAGCCTGACGACTGCGAACGTGACCTAACGATTGGCTCCCCTCTCCCGGAGGGGAGGGGCCGGGGGTGGGGTAATTGCGTTACTAGTGATTTATCGGCGCCTCAATAAGCAAAAATCGCGTATCGGCGGCGCAGTCGAGGTGCACCGGGGCGTGGGTGTTCCAGATGCCCAGCGCGTCGCGCTGGCCCAGCACCTCGTCGTTGATGCGCACGGTGCCGCTTATTACGAAGACGTACAGCATCTTATTGAGCGGCGCAAAGCTGTAATCGAGGCTGTGGGCCTCGGTGTAGTAGCCCAGCGAGAGCTTGGCGTTCTGGTTTATCCAGCAGTGGGCGGTACCTTCCTCGTTGCTCACGATGGTAGTGAGCTGGTTGGCGCGCTGGGCTTCCGGAAACTGGCGGCGCTGGTAGCGCGGCGTCACGTTTTGCAGTTTGGGCTCAATCCAGATTTGCAGGAAATTTACCTCGTCGTCGCCCACGTTGTACTCCTCGTGGCGGATGCCACTGCCGGCGCTCATTATCTGCACCCCGCCGGCCGGAATGACCTCGGAGTAGCCCAGCGAATCTTTGTGGTTCATGGTGCCGGCCAGCAGCACCGAGATGATTTCCATATTGGCGTGGGCGTGCAGGCCAAAACCCTTCTCCGGGGCCACGTAGTCATCATTGAAGACCTTGAGCAAACCGAAGCCGTTGCGCTCGGGGTTGGCGTAGGGGCCGAAGCTGAACGTGAGGTGGCTCCGGAGCCAGCCGATGTCTTTGAGGCCGCGCTCGGCGGCAGGGAAGAAATGCGTATTCATGGAAAAGTGGCTGGCGTGACTTGATAAAGGCGGCTTTTTGGGTTGCGCGCTACAAATGTAGCAACATTTAATGTACATACATTAATAGCGGTGCAAAAGTTTTTGCAAAAGCACTTTGCATTCGCTTTAGAGCAGCAAACAGGTGCTACTGCTACCCTTTCGTGAGCCCGCGAATGACCTGGTAAAGCGCCGCGAGCACCCCAAAAAGCATCAAACCGATGGTCCACCAGGGGTTTTTGTTTTGGAAATGGCCGTCGAGCCAGGTGCCGGCCCAGGCGCTGAGGCCAATAGTGGCGAGCATCTGAAACGCGATGCCCGAATACTTGGCGAAGGCGCGCAGGCGGTCGGGGGCGTCGGGGCCGTCGGGGTTGGTGGGGGGCAGCGGGTTGGTAGCCATAGAAATGAGCGGGAAGCGGGGCGCTTGGCCTACGCGGGCGGCGGCGCGGAGTTTCGGGCAAGGTCGGCGTAATTTTACCGGTTGGCGGGCGTTACCGAAGGTGGCGGCCGAACATTCTGGCCCCGGCGCGGCGTTTGCGCGGTATCTACCTTTTTGCTTTGGCTTTGATTCGCACCTTTTCTCTTCCCCAACTCGGCGCGGGCGTGCTGGTGGCGCTGCTGGGCCTGGGCGCGGCCGGCTGCGCCTCCGATAAGTCGCTGGTGAGCCACAAGCTCAACAATGTGGCTGCCCGCGACAACGGCTACTTTTTGGCCCACGAAAAGCTGCGCGAAACCGAAACCGCACTTTACAAAGGCCGGCTGAACGACTACAGCCGGGTGCTGCCGCTGTTCCCGACCCTGGACAGCAGCACGGTGCGCGCCACCCGCGCCGACCTCAACGACATCATCAAGAAGGCCTCGCTGCCGATTCAGCACCGGCCGGGCTCCGACTGGACCGATGATTCCTACATTCTGGTGGGCTGGTCGCGGTTTTACAAGATGGAGTTTGATGATGCCGTGCTCACGTTCAAGTTTGTGAACAGCACCAGCAAGGACCCCTACGCCAAGCAAGAGGCGCTGATTGGGCTGATGCGCAGCTTTCTGGTGCTCAAGCAGCTCGACAATGCCAAGGCCGTGTCGGACCTACTCGACAAGGAAACCGGCCTGCGCAAAGACGCCCGCGAGCTGTTTTTGACCCGCGCCGAGTACTACCTCCAACTCAACGAGCCCAAGCAGGCCATCAAGCAGCTAGAGCGCGCCGTGCCACTGATTCCGCTCAAGAATGAGCGCTCGCGCACGCGCTACATTCTGGCGCAGCTCTACCAAGAGCAGGGCCAGGACAAGGAGGCCACCGTGCAGCTCAATGAAATCCTGAAGCGCAACCCGCCCTACGAGCTCGACTTTTTTGCCAAGCTCATGCTGGGGCAGGTATCGGAGCTAGGCGCCAAAGACCGGGCGCGGCTGGACAAGTACTACGCCAAGCTGCTCAAAGACCTTAAAAACAAGGAGTATCGCGACAAAATCTATTATGAGATGGCCCGCGTGGCCTACCGCCAGCAGAAGTACCCCGAGGCCCTGAAGCTGCTCCAGACCTCGGCCAAAGCCACGACCACCAACCGCTCGCAGAAGGGCTATACCTACCTGCTGGCCGGCCGCATCTACTACGAAAACTTGCAGAAATACCGGCTGGCGGCGGCTTATTACGACAGCACCACCCAGGCGCTGCCCAAAGACAACCCGACCTATGCGGCCGTACAGGAGCGGGCCGACATTCTGCGGGAATTTGCCAAGCAATACACCATCATCGAGACGCAGGACAGCCTGCAAGCGCTGGTGAAGCTGCCCGCCGCCGAGCTCGACCAGCGCCTGAGCCAATACGCCCTCGCCGAAATCGAGGCCAAGCGCAAGGCCGCCGAGGCGGCCCTGGCGGCCCAAAAAGCCCAGCAGCGCGCCCAGGATGCCAAGGCCGCCGGCGCGGCCGGCGTGCCCAGCGCCCTGAGCGGCAACCAGCGCGACATCAGCAACCCCAATGCTTTCGACCCCAATAATGCGGTAGCTACGGGGGCGCTGTGGTATTTCGACAACCCAACCTCGCTGAGCACGGCGCGGGCCGAGTTTATCCGGAAGTGGGGCGACCGGGGCCTGCGCGACAACTGGCGCACCGTGAACACGCCCAGCAACTCGCCCAATACCCAGCAAAACGGGGGCGTGCCCCCAAGCATTACCGGCAACGACCAGACCCGTGTGAACGGCACCGAAGGCCAGCTCGGTGGCGCGCCCGCCGCCCCCGACCCCGCCGCCGAGCAGCAAGCGCTGGTGGCTGGCTACCGCGCCGCCCTGCCCTCCTCGCCCGACAAGCTGCTGGCTTCCAACGTGCAGGTGGAAGCGGCCATGTACGAGCTGGGCGGCATCTATAAAGAGCTGCTGAAAGAGCCCGTCCGCGGCTACGACACCTACACCAAGCAGGTGGCCCGCTACCCGCGCGGCGCCAACGCGCCAGAGGCGTATTACCTGCTGTATCTCTACTACAAAGGCCTGCCCGACGCCGAGAAAACGGCGCAGTACGCCGCCGCGCTCCAGCGCGAGTTTCCGGCCTCGACCTATGCCAAGCTCATTGCCGACCCGCAGTACCGCGAGCACGAGCTGGCGCTGAATAAGGAAGTGGCGCTGCACCTCGATTCGGCCTTCGTGCTGTATAAGGACCAGTATTTTACTAAGGCCAAGGCCGTGCTCATCCGCACCGAGCGGCAGTACCCCAAAAGCGGCCTGGCCGACCGCATGGCGTACTTGCGCACGCTGCTCACCATCCGCACGCTGCCGGCCATGACGGCCCGCGCCGCCGTCGAGCAGTTTTACCAGGAGTACCCCAATAGCCCGCTGGTGCCGCGTGCCCAGGAGCTGGCCGCGTCGTACAAGAAAGCCGAAACCGGCCAATTGGCCGGCGCCCTGGCTTCGACCGACAAGCCAGTGGTGTCCATCTTCCGGCCCGGCGAAGTCAATAACCGCCTGCGCATTCAGGAAGACGACGCCCCGCCGCCCCGCCTGGATACGCCGCCCGCCCCAGTAACTCCCGCACCAGCGCCCGCGCCAGTCGTGCCCGCTGCCAGCCTTAGCGAGCTGAAGCCGACCAGCGCGCCCGCCGACCCGAATACCAAGCCGACGGGCAAGGCCGCGAAGGGAGCCAAAAAGCCCGCCATTTCGGCGCCCAGCGCCCCGGCGGCGGCGGTGCCCACGGCCCCGGCCGGCAGCACCCCGGCCCCGGCAGCTACCACGCCAACTACTGCCCCGGCCAGCGGCACCCCAGCGCCTACCGCTCCGGTAGCTGCCCCAGCTGGGGCAGCGGCTACGCCCGCCGCCACTACAGCGGCCCCGGCCGCGCCCGCCGTGGCCTACACTACCCAGCTGAGCGCGGCCCACGCCGTGGTGCTAGTATACCCGAAAGGCACGGCGCCCACGGCCGACCTGGCGGCGCAACTAACGACGTACAACGGCAAGTTTTTTCGGGCTAATAACCTCGTAGTGCAGCCCGCCGAGCCGCTCGGCGCCACGCAGGAAATGGTCGTGGTACGGACTTTGCCGGGGGCGAAGGTGGCCCAAAGCTATGCCACCAAGCTGCGCGGGCCGCAGTCGCCGCTGGCGCGGCTGCGCGGCCAGGGCTACCAAACGGTCGTCATCAGCCTCAGCAATTTAGCCCTGCTGCAAGGGGCCGGCGACGTGGCCGGCTACCAGCAATTTTACCAGCAAGTTTACCAATAAAGACTACGAGGTATTAAGCAGGCAGCCGGCGGAATGGTCTTCGTACACGACCCCGCCAGCTGCCTGCTTCCTTTTGCCTTCCCCCGCTTTTTAGCTATGGCTTCTTCTTCCGCTACCCCCTCCCGCTCGGCACACCGCCCCGCTGGCCGCAAGCCACCAGTGGCGCGGCCGGGACGCTTTCAAGCGTTTATCCGCACCATGTGGGCGCTATTTTGGGGCGGGCTGGTGGGACTGCTGCTGTACGTGGCGGCTGTGAACTACAACTTTCTGAACCTGTTTGGGCGCATGCCTAACCTGCGCACCCTCGAAAACCCCAAGAGCGCGCTGGCCTCCGAAATCTACTCCGCCGATGGCGTACTGCTGGGCAAGTACTTCCGCGAAAACCGCACGCCCGCCGACTACCGCGACCTGCCCCAAAACCTGGTCGATGCGCTGGTAGCCACCGAGGACGTGCGCTTCGAGCAGCATTCGGGCATCGATTTTAAGAGCATCATGCGGGCCGTGGCGGGCTTGGGGCGGGCCGGTGGCGGCTCCACGCTGAGCCAGCAGGTGGCCAAGGTGCTGTTTCGTACCCGCCCCGGCGAGGCCAGCAACCTCAACGATGGCAAGCTTAATGGCGAAGGCAAGCTGGGCTTGCTCATCACCAAAACCAAGGAATGGCTGCTCGCCATCCGCCTGGAGCGCAACTACACGAAGCGCGAAATCATGCGGATGTACCTGAATACCGTCGATTTTGGCTCTAATGCCTACGGTATCAACACGGCCGCCAAGACGTTTTTCAACAAGAAGCCCAAGGAGCTGACCACGCCCGAGGCCGCCACGCTGGTGGGCATCGTGAACGCGCCCTCGCGCTTTAGCCCGGCCCTGCACCCGGTGCGCTCGAAGCGGCGGCGCAACTGGGTATTGCAGCAGATGAGCAAATACGGCTACCTGCCGGCCGACGAGCTGCAAAAAGATACCGCGAAGGCCATCGTGCTGCACTACAGCGTCGAAAACCCGACGCAGGGCCTGGCGCCCTATTTTCGCACCGAGGTGGCCAAGTACCTGCAAGCCTGGGCCAAAGAAACCGACCACGACCTGTACGCCGACGGCCTGAAAATCTACACCACCATCGACTCGCGCATGCAAGCCGCCGCCGAGCAGGCCGTGAGCGAGCATTTGGCCTTGCAGCAAAAGGCGTTTTCGGCGCAGTGGAAGGGCCAGTTGCCCTGGCGCGACGAGAACGGCCGGGTCATTCCCAACTTCCTGGCCACGGCCATGCGCCGCACCCAGCGCTACAAGTCGCTGATGACGCAGTACGAGGGCAACAAAGACTCGGTGAACTACTACCTGCGCAAGAAGTACCGGATGCCCGTCTTCACCGGGCAGGGCGAGAAGGAGATGCTGATGTCGCCGATGGACTCGCTCGACTACTACAAGCGCTACCTGCGGGCCGGCTTTATGGCCGTGAACCCGCTGAACGGGCAGGTGAAAGCCTGGGTGGGCGGCCCCAATTTCAAGTTCTTCAAGTTTGACCACGTGCGGCAGGGCAAGCGCCAGCCGGGCTCCACGTTCAAGCCCATCGTGTACACGGCGGCCATCGACGCAGGCTACGTGCCCTGCTTCCCGCGCCCCGATGTGGCGACCACTTTCCCGGCCGTAGCCGGCCGGCCAGCCTACACGCCCAAGAACTTTGAGGGCGGCTTTTCGGGGCGCGTCTTCACGCTACGGCAGGCGCTGGCGCGCTCCATGAACTCGATTACGGCGTGGCTGGTGCTCCAGCTCACGCCCAAGACCATCGCCGACTACGCCAAAAACCTGGGTATTACCTCCCCCATCGACCCCGTGCCGGCGGTGGGCTTCGGGGCTTCCGACTGCAGCATTTTTGAGCTGTGCGGCGCCTATGGCACGTTTGTGAACAAGGGCGTCTGGACTTCGCCCATTATGGTGATGCGCATTGAGGACAAAAACCGCAACGTGCTGCGCGAGTTCGTGCCCCGCACCCGCGAGGTACTGAGCGAGGAAACGGCCTACGTGATGACCAACATGCTGCAAGCCAGCACCACCGAGCGCGGCGGCACCAGCACCATTCTGCACACGGGCTTCAAGTTTCCGTTTGAGATTGGCGCCAAAACGGGCACTACCTCTAACTACTCCGACGCCTGGTTTATGGGCATTACGCCCAACTTGGTGTGCGGCATGTGGGTGGGCGGCGAAGACCGCAGCATCCACTTCCGCTCGGGCTACTACGGGCAGGGCGCGCGCCTGGCGCTGCCGCTCTACGGTATCTTTATCAAGAAGGTCTATGCCAATAAAAGCATCGACTTCGATACGCATCCCTTCCCGCTGCCCAGCAAGCCGCTCACCATCGAGCTCGACTGCTCGAAATACTACGGCGGCCAGCGCGATACCATTCCGGCCGACCAGAAAATGGCCCAGCCGACGCTCGACGCCCTAGACGACAAGGACATCTAGACCGCAGATTCAAACGGATTAAACGGATTTCGCAGATACGCCCGCTGAAGCGGGCTGACTAAGCAGGTTTTGGGACAGGCAGTGCGAAGGGCTCCGGCTACTTTTGCCAGCCGTTGTGCGTTCTACCCACGTACCACCCCCAAAAGCCAGTCAGCCCGCTTCAGCGGGCGTATCTGCGAAATCCGTTTAATCCGTTTGAATCTGCGGTCTATGGCAGCTAAGCCTGAAATACAAGAACAAATAAACCGCCTGCCGCATCAGCCCGGCGTGTATCGGTACTTCGACGACGAGGGCATCATCTACGTGGGCAAGGCCGTAGACTTGCGCAAGCGCGTGTCGTCGTACTTCACCAAGCAAGACCACAATAAGAAGACGCAGCAGTTGGTCAAAAACATTAAGCGCATCGAGTTTACCATCGTGAACTCGGAGTCGGATGCGTTTTTGCTGGAGAACAACCTCATCAAGCAGTACCAGCCCAAGTACAACATTCTGCTCAAGGACGGCAAAACGTACCCGTATCTGCTGCTGACCAAAGAGCGGTTTCCGCGCCTTATCCCGACGCGCAACAAGCAGCCCGGCGATGGCCAGTATTTTGGCCCCTATGCCCACCAGGGCGCGCTCAACGTGCTGCTGGAGCTTATCCGGGCCTTGTACCCGCTACGCACCTGCAACTACAACCTGAGCCCCGAAAACGTGGCTGCTGGCAAGTTTAAGGTTTGCCTCGAATACCACATCGGCAACTGCAAAGGCCCCTGCGAGGCCAAGGAGGACGAGGCTACCTATAACCAGTACATCCAGCAAATCCGGCAGATACTGGGCGGCGACCTGCGCCTGCCTAAGCAGTACTTCCGCGAGAAGATGACCGCCGCTGCCCAGGAAATGCAATACGAACTGGCCCACCAGTTTAAGCAGAAGCTCGATAAACTCGACGACTTCCAGGCCAAGAGCACTATCGTGAGCGCCACACTCACCAACATCGACGTATTCAGCATCGCCTCCAACGAAAAGGCGGCCTTCGTTAACTACTTCAAGGTGATGAACGGCAGCATCATCCTGACCCAAAACCTGGAGCTGACCAAGAAGCTGGACGAGACGGACGGCGAGATTTTGGCTCCGCTCATCATGCAATTGCGCCAGGAGTTTGAGAGCGAGGCTAAGGAAATCCTCACCAACGTGCCCGTGGGCGACCTACCGCTGCCCGGCGTGGCCATCACGCAGCCCCAAATCGGCGACAAGCGCAAGCTCTTGGAGCTGAGCATCAAGAACGTGCTGTATCTGCGCAAAGAAAAGGAAAGCATGAACGAGAAGAGCAAGGATGTGAACGAGGTGCGCATCATGGAGCAAATCAAGAAAGACCTGCGCCTGACCGAGTTGCCTAAGCACATCGAATGCTTCGACAATTCCAACTTTCAGGGCGATAACCCGGTGTCGGCCATGGTGTGCTTCCGCAATGCCAAGCCCAGCAAGAAAGACTATCGCCACTACCACGTAAAAACAGTGGTCGGCCCCAATGACTTCGACACGATGTACGAGGTTGTGACGAGGCGCTACCGCCGCCTCGTGGACGAGGGCGCCAGCCTGCCCCAGCTTATCATCGTGGACGGTGGCAAGGGCCAGCTCAGCATGGCCGTAAAGGCCATCAAAGACCTCAACCTGTGGGGCCAGATGGCTATTATTGGCATCGCCAAGCGCCTCGAAGAAATCTACGTCCCCAACGACCCTCTGCCGCTCTACATCGATAAGAAGAGCGAAAGCCTGCGCCTGTTCCAGCGAATGCGCGACGAGGTACACCGCTTCGGTATCACCTTCCACCGCAACACCCGCGACGCCGCCACCCTAAAAACCGAACTCACCGACGTGAAGGGCCTCGGTCCTGTAACAGCTGACAAGCTCTTGAGCAAATTCAAATCTGTCAAAAAAATAAAGGAGCTTACGCAACTCCAACTGGAAGCTGAAGTAGGCAAAGCCAAGGCGAAAGTGCTCCTCACTTACTTCAGCCAGCAGGAAGACGCGCAGGAAGCTCTGACAAAGGATTAAACTCTAGCATCAAGAACGTTAAACCAACCCAAAATAAAAAGCCCCAACCAGCAGGTTGGGGCTTTCTTGTAATCACAGTCAGGAGCGAAACTCCGTATCCGTTAAATCCTAAAAATCCGTTTGAATCTGCGGTCTAGAAAGACCATAGGTTGTACTCGTACTCCACCAAGTCAGCCGCAATCTGCTGGGAAGCCAGCAGGCCTTCGCGCTCGCCACCGTAGGTGCTGGCGAGGTCGTCGCCGGCTGGGTTCGACACCTTGGTTATGTAAGAGTTAAACAACCAAAGCTCAAACGCATCGGCAAGGTTCTTGTGCTGCGCATCGTTTTGCGCGTTGAACCAGATGGCCGTTTGCGGATTGTTGCGGAACACCTTCACTAAGTCAGCATACTTGAAGCTTGCAATATTCTTCTCCAGACCCGACACGTTATCCTTCAAAGTAGAAGGCAATTTCAGCGAAATAGTCTTAATCTGGTGATACATCCGCGAGCGCTTCTTGTCGAATATCATCTCCTCAGTCAGCTCCATCTGGTAGATGTCCTTGGCACGATACTCGTCCGTCGTCTTGGGTTCGGGCTTGGGCGTAGCGGCTACCGAAGAAATTGGCACCGTTTTGTAAACGGTTTTGCCATTTTTCTTCACGGGCTTACCGTTAGCATCCAGCACGGCTACGCGCTTGGTAGTCGGCTTTTTGGGCGTTGAAATCGGAGCACCCCAGCCGTCGTCGACTGGCTTGGCTTTCGACGTGCTTTTGGGCGTTGCCGCGCCCCCCCAGTCGTCGCCCGCGTCTACCGATATCGGCGCTTCGATGGGATACGACATGTTTGCCGACATTTCCTTTGCATTGAGCGTCGTGGTTACGGAGTCATTCCGGTACGCTTGCAGTTCACCACGCTTCACGGCCTCAATGATGACCTTGCTGATTTCCTTACCATCCGAGAACATCGGCTTGTTTTGCTTTTCACGCAGGTCGATAGCCCGCCAGATGGTTTTGCGAAACATCTGGTCAGACACCGGAATGGGCCGAACGGCACCCGTAGTAGCGGTAGCAGCAGCCTGTTCCTGCGCGTGGGCAGCTAATGATACGGTCAAGGCCGATAGCACCAGCGGAAATTTAAGATAGCGGGTCATAAAGAAATAGGTTTGATAGCGTAACGGCTAGGTTTGCTTACTTATTGCACCGAAACGGTGAAGGTGCGGCTAACGTTCACGGGCGATACTTTACCCTGGAAATTTTGCCGCTGCACGCCTTTCACTTCCACGAAGAGGCGGTCATCCGCACGAGCGGCGTTGGCCAGCGCGCTGATATCACCCTGCGGACCGTTGATGGACACCGGAGGCAATACGGGGCGCTTGCCACGAGCCAGCGTCACTTCGAAGCCCGATACCCGGAAACGGGCGTCTTCGGGCAGGAAAGTAGCAAAGCCGGGGTCAGCGATAGCGCGCATCGTCATGGTACGCAGCTGGCTGGCCGAAATACCACGCTTGTCTTCGATGTCGGTGCTACCCACGTAGCCCTTGATGGTGGGCAGCGGGATAGGACGTACTTTGAAAGTTTGCGAACCGATGGGGTTGCCACCGCTGCTCACGTTCAGAGTTACCTCACGAGCGCTGGGCACGATGGTTACCTCGCCTTTTTGGCCCGTGATAAACGAAGCACCCGAGCCACCGAAGCTCGGCTGGTACTGAGCACCCAGCGCGGGCACCTGTACGCTCAGCTTGTTGCCGCACTCGTAGTAGAGTGCCTGTACCGAAGCCGACTGAATCTGCATTACCGGCTTGGTTACCACGTAGGGTACCGTTACCTTGAAAGTGGTGTCGCGGCCAGCTTGGTTGAGGCGGATAGTACCCGTCCACGAAGCTTTGGCGTTACCAGCCTGGTCGAAGTTACCGGGGCGCGCCGTGAACTCTACCTTACCGTGGCCGTCGGGGCCAACCGACAGCGGCGAGCCGTTGTAGGTCATAGTCGGGCGGATGTTCGAGGCCGAAGCCGTCAGGAACAGCTCAGCCTTGTACTTAGTACCAGCAGCTACTGTCTGCGACTCAGCCGAGGCAAAAGCGCCAAGTTTATCGAATACAAGAGTTTTAGCACCTACTTTCTGAGCCTGGGCCGACAAAGCGTCAGCTTCCAGCTTCAGTACCTCCGTCTCTTTCTGCGAAAGCGTAGCCAAAGCGGCAGCCAACGGAGTAGATTCGAAGTTCAGTTGAGCAAAATCCTTCGATTTCTGCTCTTTGGTAGTTTGGTCTTTGGCGGTGGTTACGCGAACATCATCCCTACCGTCAAGGGCCAGTTGCTTAGCGTCCGGAACGAACTCCTTAATGTAGTTCGAGTATTCATTCAGCTTCGCTTTCAGCGGATAGCCCAACCCGTTTTTCTTGTCGCCTGAGCCAATCATGGTCGTGGCAACAATGTCTTCGGCGTTGATGTCCTTGTATTCGGTAGCGCCTTTGGGGTTGCCACCGGCTACCACAAGCTTGTCGCGTACTTCACGCAGGTAGGCAATAGTTTCCTTGGTTTTTTGGCGAATCTCTTCGCTCTTCGCCAAAACAGCTTTGTCAACTGCCTGGTTGTTGTTTTTGGCAACTGCTGCCTCGATACCTTTAATGGTACCATCTGCCGTAGTCGAAGTTTTGTCATTGACGCTCAGCAAGCTGTCATCAATGAACTTGAACTTCAGAATTACAGCCGACTGGACTTGAAGCGCCAGAAGAGCGGTCAGCACGAGGTACATCATGCCAATCATCTTCTGCCGCGGTGTTTCTTTTCCGCCTGCCATTATATAAGTGTTGCTATAGT
>JAKONR010000135.1 GCA_022701825.1 Hymenobacteraceae bacterium
GTGTTTGAGCACGTGAAAAAGCGTTATTGGGTGCGTCGGCGCAGCACGTAGATAATATAAGTAGCCACCCCAGGAGAGAGGGAGGTCACGCCTACGTACTCCCACCCGTGGCTGGTCATGTAGTTGAGCCCTAAAATCACAGAGTCAAGTTTCTTAATCTGCTCATTCAACGCATCAAGTTCTGGGTTAGCGGCGGCTGGTTTAGCGTGTTGCCCATATTCCAAGTAGGCATCTAGGCCGCGAGTGCCGAGACTAACTAATTGACAATACTGATAGTGCTCAGTGGTAGCTGCGCTGACGGCAGCAGTTTGAGCCAGAACTGGCCCGGTAGTAGCCTCCAGCAGCAGAGCAAGGGTGAGGTATTTGAGCATAAGAAGGCGGCGATGATTGAGCCTCAAAGCTAGCTGGATAGACCATATCTTTTTGCGAAATAGCCTGTCCTTTCCCCTGCAATTGCCGGCGTAGAGCTTTGTTCTATGTCGGCAATTGCATTTCAGGCCTGGCTCGATAGCGAGCAAGACTTTACCCAAGGCGTGCAGCTCTACGCGCAGCACCCGGCGGCGCGCCCCGCCCTGGTGGCACTGTTCGCGCGCGCCGGCACTGGGCCGTTCACCAGTAAGCAGCTGGTGCAGGAAATCGAGCGCCTGGTGGCTGCGCAGCCGGCCGACTCGGGCGCCGCGCCCGCGGCACCAGCTGAGCAGCCCGCAGCTGCGCAGCCGAGCGACGTGGCCGGCCTGGAGGCCGAGAAGCTGCACCTCTTCAAGGAGGCCAGCAACCTGCACGGCACCCTGCGCCTGCTGCCCACCGACGAGGCCCGCTACCAGGCTGCCGTCACGATTAAGACCGATTTTCGGCGTATCGACGCCATTTGGGACGCGCTGCACTACCGCGAGCAGCACGGCGCGCTGCCGCCCGTCGTGGTTTCGGTAATAGCGGACGACGACCGCGCCGGGCTGCTGCGCCGGCGCAACACCCTGCGCACTTACGTCAGCTCGCAGCGCGGTACCCACGAGAAGCGCGCCGAGTGGCGCGCCGAGCTGGCCGACGTGGAAAGGAGGCTTAACCCGTGAGCGCGCTCTTCTCGACCACCGAGCTGGCCAGGCCCGCGGCCGGCCGCGACCCCATGCGCCCGGGCGCGCAGCGCGTCGGCCTCATGCCCACCCTCTACCTGCTCAGCAAGGGCCGCAAGGCCCTGCGCCTGCACGTGGGCCAGCTGGAGCCCGACCAGGTAGTGCACTACGCCACCGGCGGCCGGTGGAGCGCGCACGAGCTGCTGCAATTCATCGTCGAGCGCACCGGCCCGGCCCGCGTCAGCATCTCGACCTGGACCATCACCGAGGCCCCGGTGCGGGCGCTGCTGGCCCTGCGCCAGGCCGGGCTCATCACCGAGCTCACGCTGCTCTTCGACCACCGCATCCGCACCCGCTGCCCCAAGGCCGTGCAGCTGGTGGCCGCCCTGGGCGCCCACGTGCACCTGGCCAAGTGCCACGCCAAGGTTACGGTCGTCGAGAACGACGAGTGGGCCGTGACGGTGCTCAGCTCGCAGAACTACACCCGCAACCCGCGCATCGAGGCCGGCGTGATTTTCACCGACCGCGCCAGTGCTGCCTTTCACCGCGCCTGGCTCCACGAGCAAGTAGCGGGCAACCAACCCTTTGTTTAGTTAAATCGCCATAAGCCGCTATCATGCAAGATACTATCCCTAGCCACTTAAACGAGGTCGAGCGCCTGGCCGGGCTCATGTTCAACGTCTTCGAGGTCGGTCTCATCACCGGCCTTGACCCGTTGAGCGAGGGCGACGCCTTCCAGCAAGCCATGCTGCGCGGCCGGCTCAAGCAGGAAGCCGAGGTCCGCAAATCCGTGTTTGAGCTCGCCACCTCGGGCAGCGCGCCCGCCCAGACGCTGGCCGTGCAGCTCATCGACCAGGCGCGCGTAGCCGCCGCTGGCCTGTGAAAAAGCTCACCACCAATTCCGATGTCGCCGACATCCAGGAGTACTTGGCCGGCAAGAGCAACGCCCAACTGAGCGACGCGCTGGCCAAGCGGCTCCGGCGGCTCGAAACCGCCCGCGACCTCCTGGCCAAGTATGGCTCGCGCAAGAAGGTGGTGGGCATGCTCATGCGCCTGACGGTGTACACCGAGATGGGCGGCATCAGCCAAGCCACGGCCTACCGCGACGTGGAGGATGCGATGGACATCTTTTTGCCCACGGCCCGCCACGCGCAGGAGTTTTACGTGGACATCGCCCTCGAGAAGGTTTTTGAAACCCGCGAGAAGGCCATCGTGGCCGGCGACTTGCGCGCCGCCGCCGCGGCCGACAAAAACGTTATCACCCTGATTGAGAAGTTTATGGGCGATAAGGAAGCCATCGACTGGAGTAAGGTGCAGCCCCCGCGCATCCTGGTGGGCTTCATGCCCGAGCTGCTGAACGTGCCGCTGCCCACCGACCTCGACGCCCAGGTGAAGGCACTGCTCAAGGCCAAGCGCGGCAAAAACCTCACCGTCAGCGACGCGGAAGACGCGCAGGTAATCGAATGATACCCACGCAAGAAGATGAGCTGCTGAAGCTCCACTACAACAAGCCCCAGCTGCTCGTGCACCTGGTCATGGCCCAGGTTATCGTCTGCGTCTGGGGCCGCCGCACCGGCAAGACCGAGGGGCCGATGGCCGATTTCACGCTGCACAACGTGTTCTCGATGCCGCGCAGCAACGGCTTCCTGGTCGGCACGACCTACGAGCAACTGCTTACCCGCACGCTGCCTCCCCTGGTGGCGGCCTGGGCGCGCCGCGGCTACCACGAGGGCGTGCACTACTGGATACGCCGCTTTCCGCCGGCGCAGCTCAAAGTACCCAAGGCCTACCGCACGCCCCTGAAGGCGGACCACTACATCCAGTGGTTCAACGGCTCGGGTATCTACCTGGTCAGCCAGGACCGGCCGGGCACCATCAACGGCGTTTCGACCCAGTGGGGCGCGGGTGACGAAGCCAAGTTTCTCAACGTGAACAAGCTGCGCGAGGAAACGCTGCTGACGCTCTCGGGCAATGCGGAGCACTTCGGGCACCTGAGCTGCTACCTGAGCCTGATGTTTTGCTCCGACATGCCCACCACGTCGCGCGGCACGTGGCTGCTCGACTACGAGGCCATGATGGATAAGGAAGCCGTGCAGGCCATCCTGCTGGTGCAGCAGCTGCGCCACCAGCTGCTCGGGGAGTTGGAGGACGACACGCTGAGCCAGCGCAAGCGGGCCGAGCGCGAGAAGCGGGTGGCTGAGCTCGACGAGTACCTCAACGAGCTGCGCAAAGACCTGGTGTACTACTCCGAGGCCACTACCCTCGACAACATCCACGCGCTGGGCCTGGCCCCGCTAAAGCAGTTTAAGCGCACGCTTAACGAGTTAGTGTTTAACTCCAGCGTGCTGAATAAGAAGGTGCTCAAGGTGGAAAATGGCTTCTACTCGCTGCTCAGCGAGGATGCCCACGCCTACGACGCCATCAACTACGACTACCTCGACCACCTCAAGATTGACTACTCGGCCCCACTGGAGGCCGATTCGCGCCACGATGCCGACGTCAACCGCCAGGAGCCGCTCGACGTGGCCCTCGACTACAACAACGCCATCAACAGCCTGGTCGTGGGCCAGGAGTACGGCCGCGAGTATCGGTGCGTGAACAGCCTGTTCGTGCTGGGTGCGGATGGGCTGCTGCTGCGCGACGTGGTGAAGAAGTTCTGCAAGTACTACAAGTACCACGAGAATAAGGTAGTTAACTACTTCTTCGACCACACGGCCGTGGCCCGCTCGGCCAGTACCAACCTGAGCTTTGCCGATGAGGTGATGCAGGAGTTTCGGGAGCAGGGCTGGATAGTAGTCGAGCGCAACATCGGCCAGAGCAGCAGCCACCACAGCCGCTACCTGTTCTGGGCCATGCTCTTCAACGGGGACAGCCGGTTGCCCCGCTGGGGCTACAACCGCGCCCGCTTCGCCCAGGCGGCCGTCAGTATGCAGCAGGCACCCGTGAAGCGCATCGGGGAGTTCTTCAAGAAGGACAAGAGCAGCGAGCGCACCAACTCGGGCGTGCCCCCTGAGCAGGCCACCCACCTGAGCGAAGCCACGGATACGCTTATCTGGGGCCGTCTGCGCGCCCTGATTGGTAACGCCAACGGTGACTTCGTAGATACCGCCTGGGGGTAGGGCGATGCCTGCGGCCCGGGCTGTCCGGGCTCCGCTTCGCTGCGGCCCTACGGGCTACCCCTCCCATCCCTATCGCACTATAAGGCATTGGCCCCATAGTAGAGCTGAAGAAAAATCAGCTCTACTATGGGGCCAATCGCGTGTAGGGGACGCCCGCCCCGCCTGGGCGGCTACCTACCCCCTGCCTGAGCTCATTACAGCCTCTCTAAGAACCTCTTAGCTGCAATCGGGCCAAGTATCACCGCGCCTTTGATAGGGGCATACAGGCCTGTTTGTGAGGCTTTTAGAGGCCTTTTTGGGCCTACCCGCCCCCCCTCGGGCCCCCTCATATATCGCTTTTTTACCCCCCTGCAATTGCATCCGCTCGATAGCGCGGGACGTGGGTTTCGCCGTGGTGGCCGGCGAAAAAGCGCCGACATATCGTTGTAAGTGCTTGATAGTCAAGAAGATTAATTTGCAGAAATGAGAAAAATAAACACGCTAATATGCTCTAAATTTAGCGCACTTGTTGTATCTTTGATATGTCAAAAGGCCCAGAGACAGACACTTACAATACTTAACCCCCTTAATTTTTTTAGTCATGCGTAAAGGCATCAACACCCCCAAAAACATTGCAACCGCTCCCAAAGCCGAGCAAACCGCCCTTGAAATCGCCCCCGCTATGCGAATAATGCCCGCCGACGAGCAGCCCGCGCCCGCCGCCCAGGAGGCAGCCCCCGAGCCCGCCCCGGCACCTACGCCCGCCGAAGTGGAGCAGCCGAGCCCGCTCGCTATTGTTCCCAGCGTTGCCCCGGCCCGCGTGGCTGACTTCGTGCCGATGGTGGCCCCGGCCCCGCGCTCGCTGGATGAATTGCTCGACCTCGTGCGCAAGGCTAAGAGCGTAACCGAGCGCCTGACCGCCTACAAGGCCACCGGCGAGAAGCTCAGCGGCTTCGAGCTCGCCCGCGAGGGCTACACCGACCGCCTGACCATTAAGGACGGCAGCGGCTTGGAGTGGAGCACCAGCAAGAGCTCCATCATTCAGAAAGTGCTGGACGTGCTGCGCAACGACCTCAGCGCCGCCATCGAAACCACCGAGGCCGAGCTGCGCAGCTTGTTGCCCGCGGCCTAAAACGCAAGGGGGGGCCGACGGTGCGAACGCCGGCCCCCCTGAGTTTTTCAACCCAACACGAGCCACAAATATATGACCTTTCAGGAAGCCGGAACCCCGGCCGAACGGGCGGAGCTTTTTCACGCCTTAATGCACCAGGTAGCCACCGAGTTAGGCGGCTACGCCTATAAGCCGGACAACGGCGAAGAGAGCTATAACTACCGCACGATGGGCGAGCTAGTTAGCGGTAAAGACCGCGCTACCCTGTGCGTAACGTTCACGATTGAAGCGTATAAAGAGCTGAATTTGAAAGCGGAGGCCTTCGGCGTGTACCCGCGCACGGCCAAGGGCGAGAGTTACCCCAGCTACGGCGAGCAGCGCCCAAGTATCGGGTTTGCAGTCCTACGTACCCCCGCCCAAATCGCGGCTGACATTCGCCGCCGCCTGCTGCCCGAGTACGTCAAGCACCTGGCCAAGGTGGCCAAGTGGATAGAGCACACCGAGCGCGCCGCCGAAGAGCTAGCCGCCACGCGGGCCCAGATGCAGGAAGCCGGTTTTTTCTTTCCTGAGCACTCAAGTACAGAGGGTTATCTAAAGAAGACCAAGGCCGAGCAGCTAGGCCGCCCCAAAGCCACGGTTTGCGTGTACGGTGGGCACGTGGATATGAAGCTCAAGGACATGACGCCAGAGCAGGCGCTGAAAGTGTTGGAAGCGTTGGACTTAGCCCCCGTATCGGAATATGTCTAAGCGCCGCGGAGAACCGACCGAAGAGCAGCGCCAGCGCGCCCGCGACCTGCGCGCCACCCTACTGGCTAATAGCGTCCTTGCCCGGTTACTCGTGGAAATGGGCGAGGCCGACAGCATCAACGAGGCCCTAGTTGAGATGTACACCACCGACGAACACCAGGAGTTTAACATGTTCGGCCAGTGGCTAAAGCTGGGGTATTGCGTGAAGAAGGGCGAGCGCTGCCGCTTCCCCGTTTGGGGCCAGCCAGTGGACAAGAACAAGCCCGGCGCGCAGGCTCAGGCCGACGCCGCCCCGAGCGAGGACGACACCACCAAATACTGGCCTATGGCCTACCTGTTTAGTAACGCCCAAGTCGAAGCCAAACTAGCCAAGTAAGTGCCTCTGAGGGCTTAAAACGGGCCTAAAAACCACCTTCCAGCAGTGCGGGAGGGTGGTTTCCGTGCGCCCGCACTACTTTTCTTTTTGCTTCGCCCAAAAAGAAAAGTAGCAAAAGAAAAAGGGCGTCTCGCCCAACGTTACCCCTGCGGTGCCCAGGGTGCCCGGAGGCCTTCGATAGCACGCGTTAGCGCCTGTACTGTTTCAGGCGGTAGCCCCCGTTTGCCCCGCGTGCCGTCGATGTAGTCCTGAATAGTGCGCTGATTGATACCTGAAGTGGTAGCAATACCTTTCAGATTCAGACTATCGCGGTTTTCGCGCAAGTATTTTAAAACAAGTTCTTCGCTCATAAGGGTAGTGGTTGGGGGCCCAAAGATACGAATATTGCGCCATATTTAGCGCATTACCCCTGTCCTTTCGCTCGCCGGCCGGCGCGGGGAATTTCGGGGCATGATTCAACTCAAAGACGTGCTGCACCAGCTGGAGAACCCCTCCCGCGACCGCCAGGGCCAGCCGGTGCCGGTGCACATCGAATTTGTCACCTGCGACGAGGCCAAGGGCACCGGCGGCGAGCTCGTCTCGCTCGACGGCGTGGTGCTGGCCAAGCTCGTGACCCGGCTGCCCGCGGCCGGCCGGCCGAGCGCCGAGTTCTTCGGCAAGCGCGCCAACCAGTGGCACAACGGCACCCGCAACTTCTTAGTCGTGAGCAGCAAGGAAGTGCGCAAGGTGCACATCCGCCTTATCACCCAGTTCAACCACGCGACCGTCGTTTACTAATGGCTCAGGAAACTATCGCCCCTGAGCTAGCTCAGGACGTGTTCGAGGTGCCCGGCTTCGAGGCCCACTACGTCCCGGCCCTGAGCCTCGTGGCCAGCGTCATCAAGGACATGCCGCGGGCCCCGCTCACGCCCCAGGTGAAAATCACCGGCGACGTGGCCGAGGCTAATACGCTCGCCAAGTGGGGCACCGACAACAAGCTGCCCTTCACCATCATCGACGCGGTGAATAGCAACGCCGTGCTCAGCCAGGGTATCTACTGGAAGTCCAACGCCATCATTTCGGGCGGCCTGGCCTACGGCAATCTGGTGGTGACGCCCGACGGCCGCGAGCAGCTCCAGCGCGTGATTGACCCCGTGGTGGAGGAGTGGCTCTACAAGAGCAACATCGAGCGCTACCTGCGCGAGGCCTCGCTGGAGTTTTATAAGTTCTGGAACGTCTTCCCCGAGCTCGTGCTCAGCAACGACCGCGGCAGCATTGCCTCGCTCTCGTGCCACGAGTCGGCGCACTGCCGCTGGGGGTTGCAAAACGCCAAGGGTCTGATTGATACCTGCTACATCAATGCGCAGTGGGACAACGGCGGCAAGTGGGACTCGCCCGAGACGGAGAAAATCCCGGTTATCGACATCTACTACGACCCGGTGGCCACCGTGCAGGCCCAACCGCAGCTGGAGTCGTTTATCTACCCCATTGCCGGCACCAGCTCGGGCAAGACCTACTACCAGGACGCGCCCTGGCACGCGCTCATTCCGCAGGGCTGGCTCGACGTGGCCAACGGCATCGCCAAGTACAAGAAGGCGATTCTCAAGAACTCGATGCACGTCAAGTACCAGCTCGAAATTCATGAGTGGTGGTTCCAGGCCAAATACAAGGATTGGGACAGCAAGCCCGAGCTCAAGGCCCAGCGGATGCAGGCCGAGCTCACGGCCTTCAACACCAAGATGAAAGGGGAGGACGGCGCGGGTAACTCGCTCATTAACATGAAGCGAATCATCAATGAGAAGGAGTTTTCTGGCTGGAGCATCACGGCCATTCCCGACTTGTTCAAGGACGAGAAGTACCTGGGCGACAGCCAGGAGGCCGACAGTCACATCTTCTTCGCCCTGGGCCTCGACGCCACGCTCATCGGCACCGTGCCCGGTAAGGGGATGGGGGCGGGCTCGGGCTCCGACAAGCGCGTGGCCATGAACATCGCCATCGCCAACTCCAAGGCCGAGCAGGACATCGTGCTGGAGCCGCTCAAGTTCATTTTCCGCTTCAACGGCTTCGTGAACCCGGCCACCGGGCTGCCCTACACCATCTGGTTCAAAAACTACTGGGTCACCACGCTCGACACGGGCAAGGAAAAAACCGATAAGCCTACTCCTCAATAAATGAAGCCTTTATTTACAACTGATGCCGAGCTGAAAGACTATCTGCCCACCACGGCCGCCTTCAAGCTCACGCAGCTCCAGCCCGCCCTGACGCGGGCGCTGGCCAAGCACGTGCGCGAGGCCGTGGGCCTCCCGCAGCTCACCGCCCTGGGCGACGCCTACGCGGCCGGCCCGCTCAGCCCGGCCGAGGCCGCGCTGCTGGCGGCCGTGCGCCTGCCGCTGGCCAGCTTCGCCGCCGCGCTGCTCGTGGCCGGCGGCGGGGTGCAGCTGGGCGCTACCGGCCCGGTAATGAGCGAAGCGCCCAACCTCAAGCCCGCGAGCCTGCCGGCCCTGGCCACGAACAGCCAGGCGCTGGAAAACGCCGGCTACGAGGGCATTGAGGCGCTGCTGGAGCTGCTCGAAGAAAACCGCGCCAGCTACCCGCTCTGGGCGGCCTCCGATGCCTGCACCATTCAGGTGGGGCAGCTGCTGGCCACGGCCCGCGAGTTCGACAAGTTCGTGTTTATCGACCGCTCGCGCCGGCGCTTCCGCGAGC
>JAKONR010000170.1 GCA_022701825.1 Hymenobacteraceae bacterium
CCTCGGCCGAGACGATTCAGTGGGAAGACGGCAACACCTACCCGGTGATTAAAATCGAAGTGAGCAGCGCTTCGCACCCCTTCTACACCGGCAAAAACATGTTCATCGACACGGCCGGCCGCGTGGAAAAATTCCGCTCGCGCTACGCCAACAAGGCGCAGAGCAGCGCTGGCAAAGAATAGCTTTTAGTATTGAGCTGTTAGCTATTGGCTACTAGCCATTAGCTCCTAAAAACTCCTTTCGGCAAGCCTGAAAGGAGTTTTTTTGTCCCCCGGCCCGGCCGATGGGTCGTAATTTCGGGGAAGAAATTTCAGTTAGCTAGCAGCCAGTGGCCAATAGCTAGCAGCTAAAAAAATATGCACGTTCTGCTTTTCGACGACCCGGCCATCCGGCCGCACCTGCTGCCGCTCACCTTCACGCGGCCGGTGGCGGCGCTGCGCTGCGGTATTCTGACTTTGGCCGAAAAGTGGCAGCGCCGTCTGGGTGCGCCCACCGTGGGCTACCTCACGCAGCCTTACCTGCAAGCCAAGTTTCCGGCTGGCGAGGTGGCCGGCCCGGCACTCGTCATCAACGGGGCGGTGTGCCCCGACGACCTGCTGGCCCGCCAGGTGCTGGCCCTGGCGCCCGGCCAGGGCCTCTACTGCGACGAAGTGCTAGTAGCCGCCCACCTCGCCGATGCCGGCCAGGTGGCCGAGCTCATTCAGGACGGCCTGCGCGAGCACGTGCAGGTGGCTGAACCCGTGACGGTTATCAGCCGCCCCTGGCACTTATTCTTGCGCAATGGCGTCGAGATTCGCCGCGATTTTGCCTTGCTCACGGCCGGGCGCACTTCGCAGCCGGTCGGCGACGCGCACACCATCGTGTATGCGCCGGAGAATATCTTTATTGAGGAGGGCGTAAAAATCCGCGCCGCGATTCTCAACGCCGAAAGTGGCCCGATTTACTTAGGCAAAGATTCGGAGGTGCAGGAAGGCGCCATCATCAAAGGCCCGCTGGCCCTCTGCGAAGGCGCGGTGGTGAACGCCGGGGCCAAGCTGCGCGGCGACAACACCATCGGCCCGTTCTCAAAAATCGGCGGCGAGGTTGGCAACAGCATCTTGCTGGGCTACAGTAATAAAGGCCACGACGGCTACCTCGGCAACTCGGTTATCGGCGAGTGGTGCAACCTCGGGGCCGACACTAACACGTCGAATCTCAAGAACAACTACGCTCCCGTGAAGGTGTGGAGCCACGCCGCCCACCGCTTCGTAAATACCGGCCAAACCTTCTGCGGCCTGCTCATGGGTGACCACTCTAAGGCCGGCATCAACACCATGTTCAACACTGGCACGGTGGTGGGCGTGGGGGCCAACATCTTCGGGGCGGGCTTCCCGCGCACCTTCATCCCGTCGTTTAGCTGGGGCGGCGCTTCGGGCTTCGATACCTTCAAGCTCGATAAATTTGCCGAGGTAGCCGAGCGCGTGATGAGCCGCCGCGGACTGGCGTATGATGCGGTGGAGGAAGACATTATAAAGGAGGTTTTTGGGCAGACCGAAGCGGACAGAATGTGGGAGAAAGTCAAAGGATAGGAATGCAGTTCTCCGAAGAAAACAGGCAAACACTGCTCGTGGCGCTCCATCAAGTGGTGGAAGAGCAGGCGGTAGCTCATGCGAATGAGTTAGTTAGGGGGCGTAGCCAGCGGCTTGACTACCCATCCAACGGTGGTCTGTCCGCTGAGGAAGCTATGGCTATTCAAGCTATTCAAGGTAACACGCTGCTACAGTCGGCTTTGCGCAAAATATTGGCCAGCTGCGCCGCCGGAGCCGTATTCGATTTTCTTAATTTAATCGATGGTACCAGCGACCCTGAGCATGGCGATTGGAGCGGCGTGATGCTGGTAGACAGGCCAGAAGAGATAGAAGAACACTGGCAGTTTTTGCATGATGCCTTTTATGAAACCTATTGGGACTGGCGAGCTAAAAGGCGTAACAAAAACTGGCGCTTAGATAATCTGCCAGAGTAATGCAGTTTAAAGACATCCCCAACCAACTCGCCCTCAAGGATGTGCTGCGCCAGTCGGTGCAGCGCGGGCACGTGGCGCACGCCCAGCTGTTTCGCGGGGCCGAAGGCTCGGCGGCGCTGCCGTTGGCCCTGGCCTACGCGCAGTACCTCAACTGCGAGGCCCGCGCCGACGATGCCCCCGACAGCTGCGGCCACTGCCCGGCCTGCCTGAAAATGGGCAAATTGGCCCACCCCGACCTCAACTTCATCTTGCCCACCACGACTACCAAGGCGGTGCCGAAAGACGCCACGAGCGGCAAGTTCATGGGCGAGTGGCGCACGTTTTTGGCCGAGAGTCCTTTCCAGGGATTTAACGACTGGATGCAGCACATCGGGGCCGAAAACAAGCAGGGCAGCATCTCGAAGGAGGAAGCCGGCTCGCTGCTCAAGCTGGTGTCGCTCAAGGCGTTTGAGGCTAAGTTTAAAATCGTAATTATCTGGCTGCCCGAGCTGATGCACCCGGCCGCCGCCAACGCCGTGCTCAAGCTGCTGGAGGAGCCGCCGCCCGCTACCATCTTTTTGCTGGTCAGCAACGAGCCCGAGCGGCTGCTGCCCACCATCCTGAGCCGCGTGCAGCCAGTGGTGGTGCGCCCGTTTTCGGAAGACGACATC
>JAKONR010000088.1 GCA_022701825.1 Hymenobacteraceae bacterium
CGGTCAGCACAATGAGGCCGATAAACACGCCGCGGTAGGGCTGCACGTAGGCAAGCAGGCGGCGCAGCACCTGCCAGTCGAATACCTGGCCGGTTTTGGTAGCAGAAGTTGGGTCCATAAGTAAGTCGGGCTACTAACAAAGGTCGGGCAGGGAAAGTCTACGGCGCGGGCTAAGTAGCAAGCGGGCACGCAGCCTATCTTCGCCACACACTCTTTTTCTGCCCATTATGCCTGCTTCTTTCACCCGGCTGCTTTTGCTGCTGACGCTGCTGCTAGCCGGCGGCCCCGGCCGCGCCCAAACCATCGATACTGAGGCCGCGACGGCTTATTGGAAGATAACCGACGCCCTGCGCCACAACGAGCCGCTGACCGATGCCAAGTGGCGCGAGTTTCTAGCCCTACCGGCCAATAAGGTGTACGTAAGCAGCATTTTTGGCAGCGATACGGCCGACTTAGCGGCGTACCGGCGGGCCATCGAAGTAGTGTACATGCCGCGCCACGACTCGCTGCGGCAAGCGAAGCTCAAGGCCGGGCGCTGGTACTACGTGCTGGTAAACAACTACAAAGAGCACGAGCAAGAGCACCAAGCCTTTTTGGCCGAAACGGCCAAAAACCCCGCTTATCTGGAAAAAATGTACACCTACGCCTACGAATACCTACCCACCCGTGCTCACCGCAAGCAGCCAGCCCTTCAGCTGTGTTACACAGCCCTGGGCGACGATGCTACTTCGCAGCAGGCCGGCATTGTCTTCAGCTTATACGATGCCTATAGCTACCAGCGGGTGCGCCTCGGTATTCTGGAAGCGCACGAGCTGCACCATCAATTGCTGGGCTACGCGCTCACGCCCGCCGAAAACCTCACCCGCCCGGCCCAGCCCGGCGACGAAGGCCTGCTGTGGTTGCTGCGCTCGGCCCTGATAGAAGGCCTGGCCGACCTCACCGACAAGCAGGTGCAGCTGGCGGCCCCCACCGATTCGGCCGAGATGCGCCAGCGCTACTTCCGGCCGGCCCCCCGCGTACTGCACCAGGCAGATTCAGCCATTCAGGTGCAGGCAGCGGGCGGCCCGGCCGCTACCGAGCGGTTCTATCGCCGCCTCACGGGCGGCAGCAACGGCCACTTGCCAGGCTTTTTCATGGCCTATACCATCTTGCAAAACGGCTACCGTGAGCCCCTGCTCGACCACGCCGACGACCCCATCGCGTTTGCGCTGCTTTACCAGAAAGCCGCGCAGAAAGACAAGCACCACCAGCACCCGCCCGTTTTTTCTGCCGCGTCGGTGCGCTACCTGCAGCAACTGGCCCGCAAGTATGCCAAGCCCCAGCCTGTGCCTTCCGCGACCAAGTAAGGCTCTTGATTACGACTGGTTAATAGGCAGTTACTTTAACACTAAAATAGCTGGGGCGCAGCTTTTGGCGAACCCAGCGCGGCAGCGGCTGGCCGTTCTCAAAGTTTTCCAGCACTTGCTTTTCGCGCCGGGGGCGAAAGCGCCGCACCTGCACCAGGCCATCGATGAGCTGGTAGAGGTAGTAGCCCGAGGCCAGGCCCAGCCCCACACCCGATACCCGCTGGTAAGTAGTTTCGGGCCGGGCGCTGGCCAGCAGTACACTGCCGCTACCTGCCACCAGCGCTCCCAGCACCAGCCGGGTGCGGCCAGTGCGGCGCTGGGCCAAAAACAGGCGCTGCAAGGCAATGCTGGTGTCGGCGTGGGCGACATCGGCCAGACTATCGGCTAGGGCGGCGGGCGTGGTTTGTGCCCGCGCCGGTAGCTGGGCTAGCAGCAGGCTGAGGATAAGTAAAAAGAGGCTTTTCACGGCGCAGTAGGCTTAGGCTTGAGGTACTCGGCTACCAGCTTTTTGCGGATGCGCCGGGGCATGGGCCGGCCCTGGGCCAGCGCGGCCAGCACTGCTTTTTCGCGGGCGGGCCGGTAGCGGCGGCCCCGCACCACGGCCTCGCCCAGGTTGTACACGCCCTGCCCCAGCACGCCTGCCAGAAGGCCGGTCGAAACGCGCTGCCAGGTGGTTTCCTGCTTCGAATAAGCCAGAAAGTAATTGAATAACAGCACGCTTGCCCCGGCCGCCAGCAGCCGGGCCTGGTTGCCGCGCCGCTGGGCCGCAAACAGCCGCCGCAATACCACGGCCGTGTCGAGGCGTGCAGCTGGCGGGGCGGCCGTGTCGGCCGCCACCAATACTGCCTGGCCCACCGCCGGGTGCGCAGCGGCCCCCAGCAGCAGCCCCATGCTAAGTACTAGGAATTTCCAGCGGCTGGGCACCCAGCTAAGGCAGCGAAGCATCTGCTATTGTCGAAAATAAAAAGGACATTGCCACGGCCGACCGTGGCGCGGCAAATATACCCCAACGCTTATTTTTACCGACCAGTTTTCTTGCTTTCGTGCTATGAAATGCGCAGGTATTCACCCAGGTATTTTGCTTCTGGGACTGCTTTTAGGCAATGCCTCCCGCGCCCGCGCCCAAACGGTAAGCGATACTCGGCTCGCGGGCCAGGTACTCGACCAGGCCACGCGCCGGCCGCTGGGCTACGTGAGCGTGGGCGTGCTGCGCCACCCCTTTGGTACCGTGGCCGATGGCAAGGGCCGCTTTGCCCTCACGCTACCCGCCCGCTACGACGCCGATTCGGTGCGCTTCTCGCTGCTGGGCTATGCGCCGCGCACGCTGGCGGTGGCCGAGCTGCGGCGGCTGGCGCGCGGCGGCCCGTTGCTGCTGCGCGCCCAGGCCGTACCCCTGCGGGCGGCGCGGGTGCAGGCGGCGGGCCTCAGGCGGGTGGTGGTGGGCAACCAGGGCAAGGGCATGCTGGAAGACTACAAATACAACATGGCTGGCAACCAGTCGGGGCAGCAGCTAGCGGTGAAGCGCCCGGCCTTTTTGCAGGAAATGTCTTTTAAGGTAACGCACTGCACCTACGACACGCTGTATTTCCGCCTCAATGTGTATCGGCTCACCAACGGCTTTCCCGATGAAAATATCTTGCCCAAACCCGTGTACCTGCGCATTAGCCGCGAGCAGACCGCTGACCGCATCTACGTCAACCTCCGCCCCTACAAGCTCTGGCTCACCGAAGACGTAGTAGTGAGCCTAGAACTAGTACGCTCGCTGGGCAAGGGCACGCTGCTACTGCTGGCCAACTGGCCGGGCGGCGGCCCCAGCTACCAAATTCAGCAAACACCCGGCCCGCTCGATGCGCTCAATATCATCCCGAAGGGCATGATGGACGCGAAAGTGCGCGAAGAAAAACAGCCCAATAATGGCCCTTGGCTAAAGTTTCCCAACGTGGGCATGGGCTTCGAGGCTACGCTTTTGGAATTGCCGGAGTGAGAAACCGATAAAATAACGCTGCTAACTTATAGACTTTTTTATACTAGCTGGTAGAACAAAAATGAACTAAGCGTACTTTTTTGCGCCAAATAGCTAGCTACTTATCTCCGTCAATTTCGCCCGGCACGATACCCGGCGCATACTCTACCTTACTCAAATACAATCCTTTAGCGGGTGCCGCGCCGCTGGCTGCTACCCGCTGCTGGCGGTGCAGCACCTGCTGAAACTCGGCGGGCGTAAGCTTGCCCCGGCCCACATCGAGTAGCGTGCCCACTACTAGCCGCACCATGCCCCGCACAAAGCGGTTGGCCCGAATGCGGAACACCAGCCCGCCGGGGGCCGCGTACCAGCCGGCCGCGTAGAGGTAGCATACGTAGTGTGTTTCGGCGCCTTTCACTTTCGAAAAAGCCGTGAAATCGAACTGTCCCACGAGGCAGGCGGCCGCTTCGTTCATTGCCGCCACGTCGGGCGTCCGGTCGAGGTACAGCGCTTGGTCGCGCCGAAACGGGTCGGGCCGCAAACTCACGAAGTATTCGTAGGTGCGCGCCTCAGCCGAAAAGCGGGCGTGGTCTTTTGGCCCTACCTCGTGAATGCGGAAGGCCTGCACATCGGGCGGCAGCGCCCGATTAAGGCGGTAGCGCAGCAGGTCGAAGGTCATGCCCTCGGGCAGTTCAGCCTCGAAATGCGCTACTTGGTGGCTGGCGTGCACGCCGCTATCGGTGCGGCCGCTACCTAGCGAAAAAACGGGCTGGCGCAGCACTTGGCTGAGGGCCTTGTCGAGGGCAGCCTGCACGGTGGGCACACCGGGCTGCACCTGCCAGCCGCAGTAGGCCGTGCCATCGTAGGCTAAGTGGATAAAGTAGCGCATAGGCTACAAAAGTACCCCGCCGGTAGCGTAGCGGCCGGTGCGGCGCGAGACCCTTTGGCCAAAAAACCTCCTCAGTAGGCTAGTACGAACCTGTGTAGAGCTCGGCAAATGCCTGCTCGCGGCTTAGCTCACCTTTTACGTAGCGCATGAGGCGGGCTACTACGCCCACGCTGGGCTGGCGCTCGCACAGCGCCTGCACCAGTAAGGCGTTATCAACTTCCCGCTGCCGGGCCGCTTGCGCCGAGGTTGGCAAAGTAGACGTGGAAGGAACTGAAGCGAAAGCCAGCGTATTCATAGAGGCAGAAAAGAAGAGACAGAGCAGTCGCCAGCCGTTATTAACTGGCCAGGATTGTCTCAACAGGCGTTTCTGGAAGCGTACCGCATTTTTGGGGCGACGCTAGTACTTTTCCAGTTTGCTAAATACAACCCCGCGGCAAATGTCAGCACGGTAGTCGAATAATACTAGACCTAGCCTTTGCAAAGTAAAAATTATTTATTTTTTGCTACTAATTAGCACAGCAGTAACAGCGCGCTGGCCGACAGGCTATCCGGGCGCGCAGCTGGCAGGTGAGCCTGTCTTTTCACAAAAAAATAGCCGGGAATTAACGCTGCGCTAAATGTTTTGGCTTGCCTGCAGCTTGGCATTGGCGTTAGAAGCGCGCAGCCAGGCGTTCGCCCTGCACGCCCGGTTTTGGGCTCAGCACCGGCTTGCCAAAAGCCCCCCTTCCGGAGCAGAAAGCGAGGGCTTTGTCATAGCTTAGAAAGGGTGGGGCAAAGGAGCGGGATGCGGCGGGCCGGGCCAGCTACCAGGGGCGCGGCAGCCGGGGCCGGGCCTGGGCAATAATTTCGGCCTTCGAATTGACGTGCAGCTTGCGGTATACCGGCCACCGGCCGGATGTGCGAGCGCACCGTGTCGAGGCTCACGTGCAGGCGGTCGGCGATAAGCCTGTAGCTGAGGCTGTCTTCGATGCCCTGCTCGATTTCGCGCTCGCGGGCCGTGAGGACCGCCTACGGGCTCACCGGCCAGGGCCCGAAGTAGCGGGGCGGCCCGTGGCCAGCCAGGTTTGGGCCAGTAGCAGGGCCGCCTGGGCTACCTGCTGGGGAGTGCCCGTGGGGCGGGTGCGGCGCAGCAGCCCCACGGGCGGCGCGGCGAGCAGCCAGGTGGTGGCCTAAGTGGTCCATCATTTCGGCCTGGCTTAGCTGGGTGGGCAGCAGCCCGCGCTCGTTATACACCTGCTGGTAGCTTGCGATGGCCTGGGTATAGTAGCGGCGGGCGGCCCGCAACTGGCCCTGCTGACGGCTGATGTCGCCGAGCGCGCTTTGCACGTAGCCGCTGGGCCAGCGCCAGTGCCTGCCGCGCTAGGCGTTACGCACACGCGGCCTCATTGGTACGCAAGAGGAAGGCCAGCGCAGTGAGGCGGCCTACGCGCAGCGTGTCGGGCCGGGGTCGGCCACCAGCAGGCGCCCGATACTATCGCGCACGGCAGCTACGCGGGCCAGTGGTACCGGCAACCCCTACGCCCACGCCGCGCGGCCAAGCAGCAGCCATACCAGCGTAAAAATTAACCGCTTACTATTCGGGGCACGCCAGCTTAGCTATATTTCACCTCATAACCCATTGGTTATTCAATAGTTATACTACTTTTTTTCCAGCGCCTACCATCCCCCGGTATCAGCCCCAAAATGCTGCCTTTCGGGCCCCTACCCAGCCACGCACCAGCCCCACCGCACAAAAAAGCGCCGGAGCCACTAACGGCTCCGGCGCTTTTACGTCGTTTGGCAAACTGTACTAGCGACTGGCGGCCAGCGCTTCGGCCCCACCCACGATTTCAAGAATCTCGGTCGTGATGGCTGCTTGACGCGTCCGGTTATACGTCAGCTTTAGCGATTTCAGTAGCTCGCCGGCGTTGTCGGTGGCCTTGTCCATCGCCGTCATGCGGGCGCCGTGCTCCGAGGCGTTGCTTTCCAAAACAGCCTTATAGAGTTGAATTTTCAGGCTTTGCGGAATGAGGGTTTTGATAATCTCTTCCTTACTCGGCTCGAAGATGTAGTCGATGCTGTTCTCGGGCGCGGTGGCGCTGGGCGTGCCGGCGGGCACCTCGGTGGGTACCAGCGGCAGCAATTGCTCGGCCTGCACCACTTGCGTGGCCACGTTCTTGAACTCGTTGTACACCATCACTACCTCGTCGTAGGTACCTTCGGTAAAGCCGCGCATGGCTTCCTCAGCAGCCTCGCGCACGGTATCAAACGAGAGCTTGGCGAAGACGTGAGTGTAGTTGCCCACCAGCATGTTGCGGCGGCCGTAGTAGTCGTGCGCCTTTTTGCCGATGGCCATCACCGAGATGTTGCCCACCGGCAAACCAGCATAGCGGGCCGCAATCAGCGCATTCACCCCCTTGAAGACGTTGGCGTTGAACGCGCCGGCCAGGCCGCGGTCGGAGGTAATGGCGATGACGAGCACCCGGTTTACCGCGCGCACCTCGCCATACTCGCTCACTACCTCGTCGGTGGTGGTGCGGGTCAGGTTGGCCAGAATGCTGGTCAGGCGCTGCGCGTAGGGGCGCATCCGGATGATGTTGTCCTGCGCGCGGCGCAGCTTGGCCGCCGCCACCATTTTCATGGCTTTGGTAATCTGCTGCGTGCTCGAAACCGATTGGATGCGCGAGCGAACTTCTTTTAAAGAGGCCATTTTTTTAA
>JAKONR010000198.1 GCA_022701825.1 Hymenobacteraceae bacterium
AAGACATCTACCCCGTGGCCCAAATCGAGAAGCTCTGGAGCGACATGTCGGCCCTGCCCGACGTGCCCTGCGGCTACCTCGTGGTGCCCCGCCAACGCGGCCAGCAAATGAAAGACCCCGCGCAACTCGACGCCTGGGTTATTGATGGCACGAAGGATTACGTGGCGGGGTTAGCGGCGTTTTAGGCTGTAAAGATTGAGCAGATAACCCTGCTGCGGTTTGCGACATATTCACAAACCGCAGCAGGGTTATCTGCTCTTAAACTTACCCAATAAGCAAACCAGCTTGACTACTTAATCATAACTCTTATCATCTGCTATTTACTTATTCCTTAAGTTTTTTATTTTGCAGTTCGCCACATTACCCAGCTTATGCTGGTATAAAATCAAAAACGAATACAGCTGCTGCCAGTACTCCTAAAATAAATGAGATGACAAACAATCCCAGGCTTATATTTCGGGTAATCCGCCATTTCTTTCTGCGTTTCTCGTTATCGTCGGGAAAATTATAAGCCCATGCAGAATAATAGGCTGCTTGAGCAGCCCAGCCGATAATGGCAAAAATAGTTGCAATTGCCATAGTAATTAAAGCTGCCTTATACCACCATACTCCCGCCGGGGTAAAGGCTGGCTTTTTGTCTTGAAGTACGATGAGTGAAAGTGCAGCTAGTATGCCGGTTGAAAGCGAGAGACCGAGCTTTAAGAGGTCAGCATAAAAAGGTCTGGCTCTTTCCCAAATGGTTTCAGCATCTAATAGTTTCATGTCCAAAATAGCAGTTGCGTTTCGGGTATTATATGTTTGAAATCGAAACTCTACGCATGCCCAACCATACAATTCCCTGGTGTACTGCGCCTACTCTAGAATTTACAGCCTTTTTAGGCACTGCTTAGTAAAACAGCCTACGGTAGCGCGTTGCGTTAACCATCAGCGGTAGTATCAAGCCAGCTTCGGAAAAGGTTAACCCAGAAACTCCCAATAGCTCCGGCAGCAGCAGAATAGCGCCGTGCGGCGAAGGGCATGGTGGGCAGGCAGACAATAGCACTGACAGTGTATTTGGGCCGCACGAGCTTGAAACATCCCACTCGTGTCTCTACAGACTATAAAATCGTATTCTCCAGGTCTAGCTCTATGGCTTTTACAGTTGGCTGCTGGGCCAGGCTTTTGATTTCAGCCTGGCTGAGCTGCCCGTAGTACAGGCCATCCAAGCCGTCGAAGCCTTTCAGGTCGAAACCTGGGGGCCGCGCGCCGCTGGTAGTGACGATAACGCCCAGCTTATTGTCCGGGCTGCTTTTGGCCATCGCCGTAGTTAGGTTTGCCGCAATGTTTGCCATTGTAGTCAAGTAAAAGCATGGCGGAAAACTCATTGCTTCCGCCATGCACGCTTAAAAAACGCTCTAGCTTACTGCTTTTTCGCAGTTTATCAGGCCGGCTCCGTAGGTTAGGTCGCGGCCGGCCGGGCCAAGGTCGGTCGCCGTTTTCTGCAACAAGGTTTTGACCTGGGCGGGGGTGTAGGCCGGGTAGCGCTGCTTGATGAGCACGGCGGCCCCCGCCACGTGCGGCGTGGCCATACTCGTGCCGCTCATGGTAGTGTAGGTGTTGCCTTTGTAGGTCGAGTACACGTTTACGCCGGGGCCTACTACCGTCACGGGGTTCCAGCCGGTGCTGCCGGGCTGGGCACCGCGGGAAGAGAAGGATGCAATGGCACTCGCCGAATCGATGGCCCCTACCGCCACGGCCCCCGCACTGTTGGCCGGCGAGTTGACCCAGGGGAAGGCGGACTGGTACGAATTACCGGCCGCGCACACTACCGTTACGCCCGCTGCATTTAGCTGGCTGATGGCGGTGGCGTAGGCCACCGAAGGCCCGGATAGCGCGCCCAGGCTCATAGAAACGACTTTCATACCGTTATTTTTGGCCCAGGTCATGCCGGCGATAATGCTGGAGGTAGCGCCGCTGCCAGCATCGCTCAGCACCTTCACGGCATACAGCGCGCACTCGGGGGCCACGCCTACTACGCCCACGGCATTGTTGCGGGCGCCTACCACGCCGCAGCAGTGCGTGCCGTGCCCGTGGCCGTCGTTGTAAGAGGCAACGCCCGGCACGAAGCTGACGCCCCCGGCAATAACCAGGTCGGCGTGGGCCGCCACGCCCGTGTCCAGCACCGCCACCTTAACACCGGCGCCCCGGTAGCCTTTGGCCCAGGCGCCGGGCGCTTTCACTTGGTTGATGTTCCAGGGAATCGGCTGCGTAGCCAGCGGGCTGCTGCCGGGCAGGGCGCTACCCACAGCTTGCCCATTGCCAGTGGCGGGGGGGGCCACCAGCTTCTGGAACACCTCGAACATGGCCGAGGTATAGCCCGACTGGTAGGCGGTAGCCACGGCCTTGTCGTAGTCTTCGATTAGCATGGCCTCAAGGGCAAACATCTCGCGGTCTTCCTCTACCGCCAGCACGCCGGGGTGGTTTTGCAGCGCCTGGGCCTGCTCATCGGTCAGCACCAGGCTGGAAATCCCCATGTGGTCAAAATACACAACGTCGTTTGCCGTCAAAATGGCGTCGGTAGCCATCAGGGTCTCGGCATTCTGCACCGCGGCGCTGTCCACGCTCAGGATGTCGCTAGCCTCCTGGCGCGAAATGGTGCCGTCGGTATAAGTTACCAAAAATCGTTTGGCCGGGTTAGTTTCGGGGGCTTTCATTGTTAATGCGTTCAGCTAGTTGCCTACTCTGGCTCCTGTTTTCGGCTTCCCAGGTTTATGTCTTTGCGCTGCGCTCGCCAGGCGGCGGGCCAGCTAGCAGCCAGCCCCGCCGGGGCCGCCGAAGTAGAAATAGGGGTTCCAGGTCCCATTTGCCCGCAAGCTGATTTTATAGCAGGCCGGCGATTGCTGCGAAACCGTGAGCGACGCATTGGTGCCCCCACCCGCAACGGGGAAATAATAGATGTTGCGCTGAAAAGCGGCTTTGCCAAAGCCCTCGGCCGGGAAGTGGCCGCTGCCCATCGGCGGCCACGAAGTAGTTCCCACCGTTTCGCCGCCGTAGTCAATGTCGAGGGCGCAGGTAGCCAGCTGCCCGCCGCCAAAAAGCGAGGTTGGGTAGTAGCCCACGGCACTACTGGCAGTCGTACCCTTGAGGTAGAGCCACCAGTTGCCCTTGTACAGATACCAGCTGAATTCTAACTCATACTGGGCACCGTTGTAGGTACTAACGGGGCTGAGCGAGCCACCGAGCGTCCAGGCCGGATTGGTTTGCACGAAGGCCTTTTTGTCGAGGTTGTAGTTGCCCGTTTTGTTGTAGCCATCGGCCGTCCAGTAAATAAACAGGCAAGGCTTGCTAGTGCCATACTTGCCGGGATACACCTGCCAGCCGCATTCCACGGTTTGCAGCTTGGGGCCCGCGCCGCCCGCGTACCAGTGCTGCGACAAGGAAAAAACCTGGTTGGCCCCGATACCGGGCTGCCACACGCTCAAGAAGCTGTGGCCGCCCAGGTTTTTCACCACCTGGTAGGCGTGGGCATACTTGTGCGTGGGGGCCACTGCCGCCGTCGCCTCCTTTTCCAGCACCTTGCCACCGCCGTGCCGCGGGTGCCCTTTTCCGCCCTCTATAAACGGGCCTTTGTGGAAGAAGCGGTCCAGCGTTTCGAACCGGGTCATTTCATCCAGCGTAATCCGCCTGATGGGAATAGTGCCTTTGGGGCAGTGCATGACATTGCCCAGGTGGTCTTTGCGGTCGGGCGTCAGCTGCGCCTGCAGCATAATGGTGTTTTCCTTGGCTGCCGGCTGGCCCTCCGCAGGCGCAACCGGCAAACTGGGCGGCGGAGTAGCGACTTTCAGGCCGGTTCCCTTCAGCGACGGTTGCTGGTCGATGGGCACGCAATCCCATATTTGGCCGTCTTCGTCCATAAAGCTGTGCGGCACGGTCACCCCCTGGTAGTGGTCTAGCAGGTACGCCCGCATTTCATTAAACCGGGCGGCAGTGGTTACTTTGGTCGTGGGGTCTTGCGCAAATTCCGCGATGCTGGTTTGGGCTAGCGATTGCACGAATTCCTTGAATGGGACTAATCCTCTGGGCATGGCGCAGCGTGTCTAGGATTGCCTACTCTTGACTCCCGTTTTCGGCTTCCCGGGTTTGTTTTTGCGGCTACCGACGGCCCAGGTGGTTAGCTCTTCCGCCTCAGCTCTCACTAGCAGCCTGTTACCTATTACTTCCTACCACCTATCTCCAGCGCGGCGGGGCAGCCGGCTGCCTCGCCGCACTCGTACCTCCAAAAATAGGCGTCATCAAATCTTATAAACAAATATATAATATATTCTATGTAAAAAACATTAAAATTTCTGCTTTCAAATTATTTTTTAAGCGCGCGCGCCCATTCCCGCCCGCTCGGTACTACTTCGTGGCGAAGCAGTACCGAGCGGATAGTATTTTGATTAGTAGTAATTTAGTTCAGTACCGCCCGCACCTGCGCCACCCGCTCGGCCACCGAGCCATCGAGCAGCGTGTACGGAATCCCCAGCAGCTCCAGCTGCAGCAGGATGGCGCCGTGCTGAAACTGGCGCAGGGCCGCGGGGCCGCGCCAGCCGTCGTCTTCGAAAGGCGTGGTGGGCATACACACGAAGGTGTGGGCATAGCGCTGGCGGCACACCTGGGCGAGGCGCTGCAAGGCGGGGTCGCAACGGTGGAAATAGTAGTAGGAATACAGCGCCGTGGTGGCGGCGTTGGTATCGCACACGAGCCAGCCGCGGGCCTGGGTGGCGGCCTCATCCTCTAGCTCCAGCTGGCGGCGGCCGATGTAAAGCAAGTCCTCGTAAACCAGCTGGCCGTTTTTCTGCTCGTGCAGGGTGCGGCCGTATTCGGGCACCCAGGTGGTGCCCAGGGCCTCGGCCAGGGCGATGGACAGGGTGGTTTTGCCGCTGCTTTCGGCCC
>JAKONR010000202.1 GCA_022701825.1 Hymenobacteraceae bacterium
GGCCACGTGCGTTTGGGCAGGCTGGCCGTCCTGAAACTGAAAGAGAATAGTGGAAGCTTGCAAAATAGGGAGGGCCTTTCAGGGCCGGTTGTAAAGTACAAAGTTAGGCAGGGCCGGGCGGGTGCGCGGCGGCCGCCGCAATGCTCTGGCTGAGTTGGGTATAAAGCGTTTGCCAGGCCGGATGGTTGGCGAGCGCCGCCGCGTGCGCGGCCAGCGTAGGTGCATCGCGCCGGGCAGCCGGGCCGGTTTGCACCCCAAAAGGCCCCTCTGGGGCAGTCAGGGCCTTGTTTACGGTCTCGCGCACCAGCGGGGCCAGTAGGGCAAAATCGAGGCCGGCCTCGGCCAGCAGCTGGTGCGCGATGCCGAGCGCGTGGTTGGTAAAATTGCTGGCAAACACGGCCCCCAGGTGCAGCCGCAGCCGCTGGGCCGAGCCCAGCAGCGCCACGTGCTGGCTGAGGCTGCGGGCCAGGGCCAGCAGCGCGGCCTCGCCGGCTGGCTCGGCGGCCTCCACAAACAGCGGCACCGTGGGCCATGCGATGGTCCGGCCGGGGCTGAACGTCTGGAGCGGATACAGCACGCCGCCGCGCACCTGCGGCGCGGCCGCAAACACGGCCAGCGGCAGCGCCCCGGCCACGTGCGCCACCAGCGCGCCCGTGGGCCAGGCCACGGTGGCCAGCACCGCGGGCACGGCCGCATCGGGCACGGCCAGCAGGTAGAGGTCGGCCGGGGGCGGGGGCTGGGTGAGGGGCAGCGTCAGGGCCGGGCTGGGCTGCGGCAGGCTGCCGGCCACGGCGGCCGCGCGGCCCGGCGTGCGGCTGGCCAAAAAGGCTACCTGGTGGCCGGCGGCCGCCAGGGCCGGGGCCAGCGCCGCCGCCACGCGCCCCGCGCCGAATATTCCAACGTGCATAAAGTAGCGGGAAAAGTAAACCCCGGCGCCTGCCAGGGTAAGCTATTGATGGTTAAGAAAATATTGTCAAACCTGGAGTGAATTGGATGCTGCCCGGAAAGCCCGGTGGCCCGCCAGGCCACCGGAAGTTGTGCCCCGGGCTAGCAACTTAGAGCCTTATTAAGCCGGAGGGCCGCCCTGTTGGCGCGCCCTGCCCGTTTCTTTTCAACCAGTTTGTTCCCCTTTTTCTTTTTTGTCTTTATGAAAAAACCTTACAACCAACTAGCCGGGCTGGCGCGGCGGCTGGGCCTGGCGGCCCTGCTGGCAGGCGGGGCTACGGTAGTGGCCGAGGCCCAAACCCTGTCGTACCCGCTGGCCAGCATCACAAACGCGGCGGGCACCTACACCGACCTGGGCACGAGCGGCACGGCCATCGCGACGACCAACACGGATGATGCCAACTCGGCGGCCCAAAATATCGGGTTTTCGTTTACTTACAACGGCACGGCTTTTACGCAGTTCGTTTTTAACACCAACGGCGTTATCCGGCTGGGCAGCGCGGCGCCTTCTACGGCAACGCTTTACTACGACAACAACCAGAATAATACGGCGGCGGTGGACCCTTTGCAGAGCACCGACCCGGCCGATGTGAACCTGCTGCTGCCCTTCAACATCGACCTGGTGCCGGGCACGGGCGCGGTCGACTACCGGGTGCTCACCAGCGGCACGGCCCCCAACCGGGTGTGCACGATACAGTGGCGCAACGTGGCCGATAAGGCGGGCGCGGGCACCGATGCAGCCAGCGGCACGCAGTACGCCAATTTTAGCTTCCAAATCAAACTTTACGAAACCAGCAACGCCGTGGAGTTTGTGTACGGCCCGGCCACGGCGGGCAGCGCGGCGGCCGCCGTGCGCTACGTGCAGCTTGGCCTGAAAGGGGCGGGCCTGGGCACGGGCCAGGTGCTGCTGGCGCTGAAAGGGGAAAACAACGCCTGGAGCACGACTACTTTCCAGAATACGAACTACGCCAGCGATGTGCACAACATCTCGAAGGCGGCGCTGCCCGACGCGGGGCGCACGTACCGCTTCTCTAACCCGGTGGCCAACGACATCGCGGTGCGGGCGGTGTACGCGCTGGGCAAGGTAGCGACGCCGGGGGCCGTGCCGCAGGCCGTGCGGGTGTACCTGGCCAACCTAGGCACGGCCGCCCAAACCAACGTGGCCGTGACGCTGACCATCAGCGGGGCCAATACCTACACGGCCACGGGCACCGTGGCCAGCCTGCCCGTGGGGGCCGCGGGTACGCTTTCCTTTGCCGCCGCGCCGGCCACGCTGGTGGCGGGTACCAACACGGTAACGGTGAGCGTGGCAGCCGACGACAACAGCGGCAACAACGCGATGAGCGTGCAACAGCTCGTGACTACTAACCGCCTGAGCCACCTTGCGCCGAACCTGCCCACCGACGGCGCGATAAGCGGCAGCAACATGGCGGCCGGCTCGGTGCTCACGGCCAAGTACACGGTGCCCACCACGAGCACCGTTTACTTGTCGGAAGCTCAGCTTTCCTTTGCCAGCGTGACGGGCTCGCCCACCACGGCCTACCAGGTGGTGGTGCAGGATGCCACGGGGGCCAACGGCACGCCGGGCGCGGTGCTCTACACCTCGCCCACCCAAAACCGGCCCGCCGCCGGGGGCGCCGCCACGGTGCTGCTGCCGGCCATCGCGGTTTCCGGCTCCTTCTTCGTGGGGATAAAGGAAATAGGCACCACGGGGGCCGCCATAGCTACCCAGGCAGAAACGCCGCTGCGCAACACCACGTTTTACTACTCGGGGACTGGTGCGGCGCCCTGGACCGATATTGCCAGCGTGCCCGGCATTGGCCGGCTGGCCATTGAGGTTGGCCTGTCGTCGGCACCCAACTGCGCGGCGCCGGCCAGCTTGGCCGTGGTGAGCACGACGGCTACCACCGCCACGATTTCGTTTACCGATGCCAGCAACTCGGGCAACTACCAGCTGGTGTATGGCCCGGTTGGCTTTACGCCTACTACTGGCGGCACCACCGTAGCTGCCACGGCTTCGCCGGCTACCATTTCGGGCTTGCAGCCGGCCACCACGTACCAGGTGTACGTGCGGGCCACGTGCAGCGCGGGCGGCCAAAGCGCTTTCAGCGCACCCATTACCTTCACGACGCCCTGCGCGCCGACGGTCAGTGTTACCACGTTCCCCTACGCGCAGTCGTTTGATTTTATCCCGGCGGGCCAAACGGTTCCCTGCGGCTTCACGGTGCTCGACGCCAACGCCGACGGTGCCACCTGGCGCGCCTCGACCGAAAACCCGTACTCGGGCACCTACGCCATGCGCTACCAGGGCGCTACCCTGAACAACGTGGTGGCCAACGACTGGTTTTTCACGCCGGCGCTGGTGCTGCCGGGCACCGCCAACACGCGCTACCAAGTGGCTTTCCGCTACCGTGCGGCCGGCGTGGGCAGCACGGGCACTTCTAACTTTACCGAGAGCCTCGAAGTGAAATCGGGCGCCGCCCCCACCGTGGCCGGCCAAACCAACCTGCTCTATACAAACGCGAGCATCAATAACCTCGCCTACGCGCAAGCCAATGGCACCTCGGCGCCTGTAGTGGCCTACCTGCCCGCCGGGGCCAGCACGCAGTACGTGGGCTTTCACGTCGTTAGCGCCGCCAACCAGGGCAACCTGTACATCGACGACCTGAGCGTGACGGCCGTAGTGGTAACCGGCACCTCGGAGGCGCTGCTGCGCGCCGTAGCCGTGTACCCCAACCCCTCGGCAACGGGCGTGTTCAACCTCGCCATCAACGGGGCCAATGCCCAAAAAGGCCTCGAAGTGGAGGTTACCAACAACCTCGGCCAGCGCGTGTACGTGGGCACGGCCCGCGACAATTTCACGAGCCAGCTCGACCTGAGCCGCCTCGCTACCGGCCTCTACCACCTCAAGGTGAAGAACGGCGACGAGTACCTAGTGCGTCAGCTTTCGGTAGTGAAGTAGGGCCAGCCGCCCCAGCCGCGTCTTGCCAAAAGGGCCATCCTCAGGAGGATGGCCCTTTTTTGGGTGCTTGTTTTTTGGGGACGGTGTGCGAGGACAGCCGCCAAAAAAGAAGAAAGTGCGGCCCGCTAGAACGACCCGTTTGAATAGGAACAAACTACTAATTAATAGTAAATTAACGCTGTGCTTGCGGCTGGTTTGCCGCCAGAAGCAGGAAATTGGTTGGGATAGAATTATGAAAAATTCCGTATAAGCGTAGCAACTTAGCAATCTGATAAGGCCGGGTAAGGGTGGCAGCCGCCAGCAGTATCCGCTTTATTGCTAATCAGTTTACCCCATTTCTCTTTTTTTACCTTCATGAAAAAACCTTACAATCAAACGGCTGGGCTTACACACCGGCTGCGCCAACTGGGCCTCGCGACCCTGCTGGCAGGCGGTGCCACCGTGGCCGCCCACGCCCAAACGCTGAACTATACGCCAGCAGGAGCAACTAATACTGCTGGCACCTATACCGACCTCGGCGCTACGGGTACGGTAATCACAACCACTAGTACTGACGATGCCAACTCGTCGGCACAGGATATTGGGTTTACATTTAATTTCAACGGTACGGCCTTTACCCAATTTGTGCTGAATACCAATGGTATAATTCGCCTGGGTAGTGCAGCACCTTCTGTCGCCAACCTATTTGGCGTTTATGAAACTGGCCAAACGATTCTTGGGGTCAATCCTATCACAAGCACTAGCACGGCTGATGTAAACCTGATTGCTCCTTTCAATTTTGATTTGCAAAGTGGCACTAGCACTGCCGAATACCGTGTGAGTACGACTGGTACGGCTCCTAACCGGGTATGCACCATTCAGTGGAAAAATGTGCAGGATAAGTCAGGCACGGTAAGCCTCACGCAGTATAGCAATTTTTCTTTTCAAGTAAAGCTATACGAAACCACGAATGTTATCGACTTCGTGTACGGTACAGCTACCGCCTCGACCAATGCGGCGGCTGGTCGTTTCCCGACGGTAGGTATTAAGGGTTCGGGTAGTGCTAGTGGCCAAGATGTGCTGGCCAACAAAGTGTCTTCAGTGGACGCCTGGTCGGCTACAACCTTTATTACGGGCACATACACAACTAGCACGCACAACTTCCGCTCTACTACTACCCCGGACGTTGGGCGCACCTATCGTTTCTCGCCAGCTACTGCTAACGATGCCGCTGTATCAGCTATTTATACCCTTGGTAAGGTTGCCAGTCCGGCTGGTCTGCCTCACGCTGTGAGCGCACGTATTATTAATGCGGGCAGCGCGGCACTCACGAACCTGCAAGTAACGCTGAACGTGACTGGCGCCAACACATTTACTAATACCCAAACGGTAGCCTCGCTGGCTATTGGAGCTTCAGCTACGGTAACATTTGCTGCTTATCCGTCCACGCTTACCGCCGGTACTAATACAGTAACGGTAAGCGTGCCGGCCGATGGTAATAATGCAAATAACTCGGTGGCGCAGTCGCAGTTAATTAGTGCAACGGCATTGTCATACATTGCTCCCGACCAAACTACGGCCACAGGCGGTGGGCTTGGCGCTAACAATACGAATGGCGGCATTTTAGCCTCGAAGTTTACACTGAGCGCCGCTCGGCTTGTTACAGCAGTTTCAGTCTACTTGCCCAACACTACCGGCTTGGCTGGTAATGTCATCTATGGTGCTGTATTATCGTCGAGCGGCGCTCTGCTAGGGCGTTCGCCCGACTACACAATCGCGGCAGCAGACGTGAATACTGTCAAAACTTTTATCATAACGACGCCCCCAACGGTGCCGGTTGGTGATTTTTACGCCGGCATTGCGCAGCCCGCTTCAGCATCACCCTTTTACCCAGTAGGTCTGCAAACGGAGACTCCGACTCGCGCGGGGGCATTTTTTGTTATTCCCATCGCAGGAGGGGCACCTACTGATGCCGCTAGCCAGAACTTTGGCCGCTTCATGATTGAGGCGACTACGACTACCGCTACCGCCACCTCGCCCGAGCTGATGCGCGCCGTGACGGTGTACCCCAACCCCTCGACCAGCGGCGTATTCAACCTCGCCATCAACGGGGCTAATGCCCAGAAAGGCCTCGAAGTGGAGGTGGTAAACACGCTTGGCCAGCGTGTGTACGCCGGCACGGCCCGCGACAACTTCACCACGACGCTCGACCTGAGCAACCTCGCCAACGGCCTCTATCACCTCAAGATAAAGAACGGGGCCGAGTACATGCAGCGTCAGATTTCGGTAGTGAAGTAAGCTGCGGCTAATCTCGCTCTTTGCAAAAGGCCACCCCGGCGGGGTGGCCTTTTTTGCGGGCATTCGGCGCCGGACCCGCTGCTTTTTTTGGTGGAGGCCAAAAGGCGGGCTTTGCTTGCTTATAAACGGAAAAGCCGGCTGGCTCCCGCATCTATTGCGAGAGGCCAGCCGGCTTTTTAGGCTTCGTTCGTGCGCTCGGCGCCCTACGCCACGGCCTGCGGCCGGGCAGCCCCGGCGCGGCCCTTGGTAGGGGCCGTTTCGGGCTTGGCCTTGGCGGTGCGGCGCTGCCGCACGCTCAGGCCCAGGCCCAGGCCCATGAGCAGGGTGCCGCCCCAAAGCAGGTTGATGAAGGGCTTTTCGGTGGCTTGCAGCACGATGTAGTCTTTGGCCGTGGTGCTCACGCCGACCGTGAATTTGCCCTTTACGGGGTCAATCTGGTCGAGGGTGAGGCGCAGGCCCAGGTCCTCTACCTCGTCGGGCACGCGGCCCACCTGGCGGTCGCGCAGCAGGAAAATGGGGTGGGCGTGATACTGTCGGCCTTTTTCGCCCGAGATTATCATGTCGGCTTGCAGGGCAATGTCGCCGGGCATGAGCTTAACGCCGGGCACCTCGTGCGCCTGCTCGATGGCCCGGAACACGGCGAAATAGTCGTTCAAAAACAGGGTGTCGCCCACGCTCAGCTCGTGCGGAATGCTGGGGCTCCAGGGCTGCTCCTTGCGCGGGTCGGGCACGGAGGTAATGTGCGAGTAAATGTCGTGGCTCACGAAACGCTGCAAGGCCGGCGACGACAAAATGCCGCCCATTTCCTCGTTGACCTGGGCGCGGGGGTAGAGCGTGAACGCTTTGCCCGACTTCTTATCCTCGTAATTGACGCGGTAGTAGGTGTTTTCGGGGCGAATGCTGAGCGTGTCGCCAGTCTTGTAGTACACCTTGTCGTCGCGCTTGATGTCGCCGCGGGCGATGGCCTTGTACTCGTCGTCGGTGCGGTAGAGGAGCTGCGTATTCACGTAGCCGGGCACGCCCTCGGCCTCCAGGTACTGGCCGGTGTAGGTGACTTCGTAGCCGTGCATGGGTACGGTTTCGTTGCGGAGCAGCAGCACGTTATCGCGGTTTTCCTCGGTGCTCATTTGCTGCGAAATGAGCTGGCCGGTTACGTTGCGCGAGATAGTATCGGAGTAGCCCGACGAGCCCAGCATGCCGAGCAGCATCAGGGCCACGCCCACGTGGGCCACCGCCCCGCCCGAGAGCGTGACGCCGCGCCGCCACAGCCCAAACAGCATCCCAAAATTGGCCAGTAGGCCAAACAGGCCTGCCGCCAGCAGCACCGCGTAGGGCAGCGTAATGGTGTGCCCAAAATAGCGCAGCAGCAGCACCACCAGCGCCGTGCCCAGCAGCGAGAGCATTACGGTGGGGGCGAAGGCGTTGATAACGGATTCCTTGTTGTTGCGCTGCCACCACATCACCTGCCCGATGCCCGAAAGCAGGGCGATGAGCACCCCGCTCCAGAGCTGGATGCGGGTGTAAAACGTGACCTGGTCGGCCGGCAAAGCCAGGTTGGCCTTGATGCCGAAGAAGCCCAAAAAGGCTTTATAAACCGGGATGCTGGTGGTGAACACCACCTGGAATGCCGCCAGGCACAGCACCGTGGCGCCCACGAAAACCCATAATTCGGGGCTGTAGGCGTCGAGCTCTTTGTCGGAAATTGGAATCTCTTTCCAGCGGCGCACCAGCAGCACCACGGCCAAAACCGTGAAGAAGCCCAGGTAAATCAGCAACTGCCCCGACAGGCCGAGGTCGGTAAACGAGTGCACCGAAGCCGAGCCTAGCACCCCGCTGCGGGTGAGGAAGGTAGCGTAGAGCACCAGCACAAACGTGGCGATAACCAGCGCAAACGAGGTGCGGAGGCCAATGCGGCGCTTCTGCCACAGCATCATGCCGTGCAGGGAAGCGATGAGTACCAGCCAGGGAATAAACACGGCATTTTCGACGGGGTCCCAGTTCCAGTAGCCACCGAAGTTCAGGGTTTCGTAGGCCCAGTACGCGCCCATCATGATGCCCACGCCCAGCACCGCGCCGCCCAGCGAGGTCCAGGGCAGGGCGGGCTTAACCCAGCTCGTCAGCTCTTTTTTCCACAGCCCGGCGATGGCGAACGCGAACGGCACCAGCGTGAGGGCGAAGCCCAAAAACAGCGTGGGCGGGTGAATGACCATCCAGTAGTTTTGGAGCAGGGCATTGAGGCCGGTGCCGTCTTTGGGCACGAAATCGGGTTGCGTTTTCCACACCGGCAGGTCGGTGAGGAAGTCGCGCAAGAGGATAAAAGGCGACGAGCCCACCTTGGTGCCGCCCACCACGACGCCCAAAATCATGCTCACTAGGAAAGCCTGCACGGCGGCAAACACCGCCAGCACCGGCGCTTCCCAAGTGCGGTTGAACTTCATGATGCCGAGCCCGATGAGCACGTGCCAGAATATCCAGAGCAGAAAACTGCCCTCCTGGCCTTCCCAAAAGCAGGAAATCATGTACTGCGCCGGCAGGTGGTTGGAGGAGTGCGACCAGGCGTAGTAGTACTCGTAGCGGTGCGAGGCAATGATGTTAAACAATGCCCCCACCACGGCGAACACCGCTAGGCCGTGCACGAAAAACGCGCCCCGCGCCAGGCGCAGCCAGCTGCCCTCGGCCTCGCCGAGCGCCCGGCCCCGCGCCGCCTGAAAGTAGCCGTATGCCGCCACCGCCGCCGCCACAAAGGCCACGATAACGCTGGCCTGGCCGATATTTCCGATAAGTAAATTCACAGGCAAACTAATTTTTCTTGCAAAGGTACCGCCGGCGGCGGGGTAGGGTAGCGGTTGAGTTTAGAAGCCGTTGGGCTGGTTTGAATCCGAACCGTCATGCTGAGCGCAGCGAAGCATCTTGGCTGATGAACTAACTTCTTACGCCAACAACGAAGCGGCCAAGATGCTTCGCTGCACTCAGCATGACGGTTCAAAACCCAGCCGCCGCCTAGTACCCGGGCGTACTCAGCGGCAGCAGCAGGTGCTCGGTGTAAGCAGAACCGCGCACCGGGCGGCAGGTTACGTCCACCGCCACCTGACGCAGGCCGGCATCGCGCCAGGGCTGGGCGTAGAGGCGGGCGCGGCGCACGTCGCCGGGCTGGTTGGTAAGGCTCAAGGCGCGCAGCAGGTTCCCGTTTTGCGGATTGGTGACGAGAAAGCTGACGTAGGCGCCGCGCGGGTAGCGCGCCAGCGGCAAATCGAGAAACGTCGTGCCGCCGTCGATGGCGCCCGCATACACGGGGCGCAACAGGCTGTAGCCTACCCACTGCTGTCTGAGCAGGGCGGGCGGCTCGGTGGCGTCGTCGCCCTCGGCTACCACTTGGTAGAAGTACTGGCCCACGCCGGGCAGCGTATCGGTGAGGGTGTAGGCCGCCCGGCGCGTGCCGTACACGTTGCGCGTGATGGGCACCCGCCGGATTTCGGTGGCCCGAAACCCGCGCTGCTCGCGCCGCAGCACCCGGCAGTACGTGGCCGTGGGCAGCGAGTCGGGCACCTCCCAGCTCAACTCGATGAAGCGGCTGTTGCCGGGTGAGGTATTGGGGATGCCGGGCGCGGGCACAGCGGGCAGGCCCCGCGCCCGGCCGCTGACTTGCAGCGTGAAGGTGCAGTAGTCTTTGAGGTAGCCATCGACGTCGAGCAGGTAGGGCACGCCCGCTTGCAGGTTGGGCAGCGTCACAAACAGGTCGTCCTGGGTGCCGAAGGAGGTACACGACAGAATACGGTACGTGGCCGGCTCGCACGGCGTGCCCGTGAGCACTACCAGCTGCACGCCGCGCACATCGCGGCAGCGTTGCCCGCCGATGTTTACGTAGTAGGTGCCCGCCGCGGGCGGCCGAAACTCAAACCACTGGTCGTTATGGTACTCAATGCACCGGCCCGTCAGGCGCTCGTCTACGCAGCCCGGCTGCACGGTGCAGCCGGTGGTAGTGGAGGTGATGGTTTCCTCGGCGCGCAGCAAGCGGCGGTTTTCGATGTTGTCGTTGGCTACCTGGGCGCGGGCGGCGAGAATGTTGCCGAACACCAGAAGCACTACGCCCGTCATGCTGAGCGCAGCGAAGCATCTTGGCTGGTTGCGGCTGGATTGTATTCCAACGAGGCGGCCAAGATGCTTCGCTGCGCTCAGCATGACGGGCGTAGTAAGCAAGAGTTTAGGCAATTAGTTGCGCATGGCCGTGGCGGGCGGGGCCTCTTTGCCGAGGTCTTTCTCCACGTACTTGCTGGGGCACTTGGTCAGAATCTGGTCGGCCACGAAAATGTTGTCTTTCATCGCGCCCACTATTACGACCTGCTCCGACTTGTCGAGGTCGGGCGGGGCGGGGTTGTGGTACACCACGCGCTGGGCCACATTCAGCGTATCGACCAGCGTGAAGGCGAAGAAATTAGGGTCGCGCCGGGCGTCGTATTCCAGGCCGATGGGCTGCTTTTCGGCGTTGCGGGGTAGCGTGCCTACCACGTGTACTTTGTTGCCATTGCCGGCCGCCGCTTGTAGCCGCGCCTCGGCAAAGGTGACGTAGGAACTGGCCCCCGACATCGTGCTGATGATAACCCCCACCGCCGCCGCGATGATGAGCAGGATAAAGATGTGCGTCTTTTTCATAAGTTATTGAAACAGCTTTTTGACCTGAGAAGTGCTAGCGCTAAGCGCGTTTGCCCTTGCGAGCGCAGCGAAGCAACCGCATTAGAACGAGGTCGTTCGGGTTCTGCTCGGGTGCGATTGCTGCGCTGCGCTCGCAAGGACAGGCGCAGTTAATTATTCACCTCCTTTTCCAGCCGGCTCACCTTGCCATCGAGCCGAATCAAATACACTAGCAGCCCCGTCACGATAATGACGAGCACCAGCACCACCACGTAAATTTTGCCGTTGGCGCGCAGGGCGTCGGCCATTTCGGGCTCGGCGGCGTTAGTTTGGGCGAGGGCTGCGCCGGCCAGCAGCAGCAGGGGCAGCAGCAGGGCCACGGCCCGGCTAAGCCAGTTGTTTTTCTTGCTTTTCATAAATCTTCTCTTTTACAAAGGCAAAGCGACAAGCTACTTCCGTAATCCAGACGCCGAGCAGCGTCCAGCCAATGACGGCCGGGTAAAACACGAGGCGCATCCCACTGTCGAGGTCGTACTTCGAGAAGCCGGGGTTGCCGCCCATGCCGGGGTGCAACGACGCCTCGGCCAGCCGGGGCATGATGAACAGCAGCGGAATGGCCGCCGAAAACGCAAAAATATTATAGATGGCCGACAAGCGCGCCCGCTGCTGCTCGTCGCTGACGGAGCCGCGCAGCACTAGGTAAGCCGCGTAGATGAGCATGGTCACGGCCGCGCCGTTGAGCTTCACGTCGGTCGTCCACCAGGTGCCCCAGGTGTAGCGCGCCCACAGGCTGCCCGTGAGCAAGCCCAAAACGCCCAATAGGATGCCCGTTTTGGCCGACTCGTGGGCCAGCGTATCGAGCCGCGCGCTAGGGTTGCGCAGGTAACGGATGGAGTTGATAACCGAGGCAAGCAGGATGATGGTCATGCCAAACCACATCGGCACGTGGAAGTAGAGGTTGCGCTCTGTCTCGTTGAGGATGGCCAGGCGCGGCACGTGGCCCAGAAAGCCCATCACTACTGTGTAGAGCAGCAGCACGATAGTCAGGTATTTCCACCACTTCATAGGGAGTTGAGAGTTAAGAGTGAGGAGTTAAGAGTTAGCTGGTTCGGCACTGGCCACGCGGCCGACCACGCCGAACAACGGGTCGCCGTAGGTGGGCTGGTGGGCAAAAACCTCCGTCGGCCCGAAGCCGCCCGCGGCGAAGTACTGCTGCACCAGCGCCACGTGGCCGCGGTCGTCGAGGGCTTGCCAGGCGTACACGGCCTTGTCGGGAAAGCAGCGGTTGGAAAACGTGACCACCAGTGGCGCGCCCGGCCGCAGCACCCGCGCCAGCTCGGCAAACACGGCCGCCGGCTGCGTGAGGTACTGCACCGACACGCAGATGCCCGCCCCGTCAAACTCATCATCGGCGTAGGGCAGGCGGGGCTGCTCGTTAAGGTCCTGCACGATGCCCGGCTCGGTGAGGCGCGGGTTCTGGGCCAGCTCGCGGGCATTCATGCCCAGGCCGGCCACGCGGCCGTAGAGCACCTCGGCGGGCAGGTGGCTCACCCAGCTGCTCATCAGGTCGAGCACCGCGCCGCCGGCCGGCAGCAGCTGCCGGTAGAGCTGCGTCACGGCCGCCACGGCCGCCGCATCGATGTGCGTCACGAGCCGCTCGAAGCGGTAAAACTCCGGGTCGGGAGCTTCGTCACGCCGCGCAAACGCCTGGGGAGGAAAGTTTAACATCAATGAGTAGCTAGCAGGGAGCGAAGCTGTTTAAAAAATCGTCTCTCCGTCATGCTGAGCGGAGCGGAGCGCAGTCGAAGCATCTCTATCGGTGAACTAACTCCTGGCGTAGGCAACGAAGCGGTAGAGATGTTTCGACTACGCTCTGCTCCGCTCAGCATGACAGAAAAACTAGCTGCGCCACAAAAATGGGAATAATACATAGGACACCGCCCCCACAATAAAGTTCAAGGCCACGAGCGTGAGCACGGGGCCTTGGCTGACGTCCCACGGCAGGCCGTCGAGGGCGTTCTTACTGATTTTGATGACGATGAGCAGCACAGGCACCAGCACCGGCAGGCCTAGCACCGCCAGCAGCGTGCCGCCCCCGGCCTGCCCTGCTCGCGCCGCGATGCCCGCCACCAGCGTGAGCGACGAAGCCAGGCTCACGGCGCCCAGCGCCACGTTGGCCGCGAAAAGGGGCATGTTCTGCACCGGGTTGCCCAGCAGCAGTGTGTAGAGCAGCAGCCCCGGCCCGGCCAGCGCCAGCAGCAGCAGGGCGTTGTAGAATATCTTGGCCAGAATAACGGCCTCGGGGCGCGCTACCGTGTAGTAGTAGAGGCGCAGCCCGGCCGGCTCCTGCGCCAGCCCGCGCCCCGCCGCGCCCAGCGCCGCGAAGAGCAGAATTATCCAGAACAAGGCATTCCAGGCTGGGGCGGGCGGTAGCCCACCGCGCGCCGTAAAGCTGAGGTAGCTCACGTACACCGTGCCGCCCACGTACAGCAGCAGGCCCGCCAGGGCGGTGCGCTGCCGCCATTCCAGGCGCAGGTCTTTTAGCAATAAATGCCAGATTTCGGCGGGTAGTGACACGCCCGCAAAGGTACGGCGGGCGGCGGGGTAGCCGGTTAGCCGCGGGCCGGGTCGTCGCTCGCGGCCGCCGCGTAGCGGTAGCGCGCCCCGCCAAACCAGTACAGCATGAGCGCCCGCGAGTAGCGTAGCGCGGCCGGGGCCAGCGCCAGCGCCGCGCCGGCCACCGCGAGCACGTAAACCCACACATCGGGGTCGCCGCCCACGAAGTAGAGCAGCGCGCCGATGAGGAGCACCGTGGCCACGTTGAAGCCGTAGCTGATAAACATAGCGCCCCAGTAGAAGCCCGGCTCAGGCTCGAGGGGCACGGCGCACACCTCGCAGCGCGCGGGCATGTCGGTGAAGTGCGCCAGGTTGAAAGCCGAATGGGTAAACAAGCGCCCCTCGTGGCAGTGGGGGCAACGCAGCGAAAGCAGGGCCAGTGTAGGTGAAGCAGGAGCAGCCATGATAGTAGGAATCAAGTAGTAACGCCTGGGTCGGCACTAGCCGATTGGGCATTACAAAGGTCCGAATCAACTTTCTCTTGGGAGTAGCCCAAAACCGCTCGGTTCTAGGACAACTTACCGCTTTGCCGAAAAGCCTCCGGGCTTTGGCCCACGTACTTGCGGAAGTAGCGCCCAAAATATGACGGGTCATCGAAGCCCAGCTCATCGGCTACTTGGGCCACGCTCAGGGCCGAGTGCGCGAGCAGACGCCGCGCCTCCAACACCACGCGGGCGTGGATGAGGTCGCTGGCGGTTTGGCCCAGCACGCGGCGACACAGGGCGTTGAGGTAGTTGGCGGTGAGGTGCAGCAGCCTGGCGTACTCGCGCACGCTGCGCCGGGTGCGGTAGTGCTGGTTGAGTAGCGCGCCAAACTGGCGAATCTGGCTCTGGGCCAGCCCGGCTTCGGTAGCGGCTGGGGCGGCGGGGTAGTGGCGGGCGGCGAGCTCCAAAATCAGCCCCAGGTAGGCGCGCAGCACTTCGGCCTGGTTGGGTGCCTCGGTTTGGTACTCGCGCAGCAGCTTTTCGAAAAGCGGCCCTAGCTCATTCCCGGCCGGTAGGTAGAGCACAGGCGGGTGGGCATTGTCGAAGAAAGGCAGCGCCAGCAAGTCGCGCTCGGGGTAGCGAAACTGATAAAAACCCGGCTCAAAAAACACCACGATGCCATCGGCATCGGGCCCTAGGTGCCACTGGTGCACCTGCCCCGGCGCAAGGAAGAACACGCTGCCCGGCTTCAGGTCATACGTCACCAGGTCCACGGTGTGCGTGCCGGTGCCCTGCGTCACATACAGCAGTAGATAAAACGAGTGCCCGTGCGGCGCATTCACGTGCGGAAACCGCTCGACGTGCGCCCGCAACTGCTCGGCATAGTAAGGCGTGCGGGCGTGCGGAAAAGGGGCCAGCGCCAGCACAGGCGGGGTAAGAGCTTTCATAGAGGCTAGCGGAAGGGCTCCAAAGATGCTACCCGAGGCGGCTAGCCTGCCCGCTCGGCGGTGCTTGCGGGCACCCACTCATCGCGCTGGCAGCTGGGGCAGGTGGTGGGCGCGTTGGCCGCCAGCTGCTGCACGCCGCCGCAGCAATAGCAGGCGTGCGGGCCGGCAGTGTCGGCGCGGCGCAGGCGGCGCTCGCAATGCTCGGGCCGGATGGGTAGGCCCGCCCGCACGGGTTCGGCGGCGGGGTAAAAATAGACGCTCAGGCTGCCGGTGGCCTCCATGTAAGCCAGGCGCACCTGGCCCAAGTGCTCGACCTGCTGCTGACGCAACTCGCCAAACAGCTCCTTCTGGGTGAGGCGCAGCTTGCGAAAGTTTTCGAGCTTGATATGGCCGTCTTCGATAAGCAGCACCGGCTTGCCCTCCAGCCAGTCGCTGAGGCGCGGGTAGTACCGCATGAGCAGGTTGAACACCCAGTATAAGCCCGTGACGACCACGAACACCACCGCCGCGTAGAGCAGTGAAGTGGTGCCGTAGAACATGGTATCGCCCGCCGCCGAGCCCAGGGCCAGCACCAGGCTTATCTCAAAAATGGAGAGTTGCCGCACGCCGCGCCGGCCCGTTACGCGCAGCGCCACAATGATGATGAGGTACATCACGACGCAGCGAAACACGATTTCGCCCACGTAGGCGGGCGGTGTACGGGGCGTCCAGAGGATGCGGTGCCAGTCGAAGGGAATTAGCGGAACGGCAAGAACCATAAAAGCACGGTCGGGTAAATAAAAAAGAGCCGCCACCCGGCTCCAATGGTCCAGGTAGCGGCTCTTGGCTCTACGGCCGGGCTAGCGGGGCGTTGGCGCCTAT
>JAKONR010000245.1 GCA_022701825.1 Hymenobacteraceae bacterium
ACAAAACTCGTTAACGCGCTCTAGCGCGAGACGAGTTCTAGCGGGGCCAAACTCTGCCGCCCCATCGTTTGGTCCCGCGCTCCTTACCAGCAAGCCCCGCCAGCACTTGGCGGGGCTTGCTGCGTTTTAGCTTGGCTGGCCGAAAGTTGGCGTCTACCTTCACGGCAGATTCACTTTCTTTTTCCAGCATGAAACACAACTACTTATTAGCCGTTCTTTTGGCAGGGGCGCTGAGCCAGCATGCACAGGCGCAACTCGCCGCGTGGCGGCCCTTTCGGCCGGGGTTTGTTTATGGATTTGCGCAGCCGGCCAGCCCAAGTACCCTGCACACGCTCCGTGTCGATTCGGCGTATGCCACGGTGAGCGGCGACTCGGTCTACACCTTCAACCGGTTGATGCGGCCAATAAGCGGCTCCACTGCCCTGCACGGCAAAAGCCGCAACAACCTGCTGGGAGCACGCCTGCGCTGGCAGCCCGGCACCCGCGACTTTTACCTCGAAGCCAACGCCGAGCCGGCGTTTGGCGCCGCACCGGCAGCCACCCTGCTGCTCAGACCCACCGTAGCAGTGGGTAGTACTTGGGCCGCCAGCACGCTGCCCGCCCTCACGGCCACGCTCAGCAGCCGCACGCTGAGTTCCGTCGGCACAGCCCCCGACTCGCTGGCCACCATTACGCTCAGCAATGGGCAAACATTGATACTGAGTAAACACTATGGCTTGGTGCAGGGGCCGCAGTGGCTGACCCTAGCCACGGGCGGCAATACGTGGTACCAGCCGAGCGTGCCACAAGCTGGATTAGGCTTTTACGACCCGCTAAAGTTGTTTGTACTTAATGCGGGCGACGAGCTAGGCTACGACCTACTAGACTACTCCTGGGGGTCGGGGTCGCTTATTTGCTCGTGGGGATATATGCTACGCCGCATCACGAGCCGGCAGCTTACGGCCGACAGTTTAGTGATACGCTACGCCGAGCAACGGCGCGCCACCCGAGGCGGTGCACCGGGTTGCGCTGCCGCCGGCACCACAATCTTCCCGGCCAGCACGGGCCGGTGGGCTATTTCACTGCGCACGGGGCGCTCGGCACAATTTTTACCGTTCACGCTGCTCACGGGTGAATACACTTCCATTGGCCCCAATAGCACGCCTGTGCTACTAACCGGACGTAGCGTTGGTACGCAGGCCGGCAGCAGCGGCTGTCTTGCCAATGCTCAAATAATTCAGTTTGCCCCAATGTATCCTTATCAAAACCAAGCGAATGTCTATTCTAGTGGCTTGGACGACGCGGCATATATTAATGCGTTTACGCCGTCTTTAGGGCTAGGCATTATCACTATCAGCAGCACCGTGAACCGCGATTATGCGCTGACCTACTACCGCCGCAATGGCGTGGCCTGTGGCTCGCCCGCCCACTTCAGCACCCTCCTCCCCTCCCGCGCGGCCGAGGCCGCTGCGGCGGCCACGCTATACCCCAACCCCGCCGCCGAGGCCGCCACGCTCACGCTAGCGGCCCCCACATGCCCCGGCACCGTGCTCACGCTTACCGACGCCCTGGGCCGCCGCGTGTGGAGCCACGAGGTAGCGCCCGCCCAAACCAGCCTGCCCATCGCGCTCGCCGGGCAGGCGGCCGGCCTGTACCTAGTGCGGCTACTTGCCCCTGGTGCCGCACCGCTGACGTGGAAGCTAAATCACGGACTAGCCGGATTATAAGCGGATTTCACGGATTTTGTAGACGCCAAAAAGGCCACCCAATCGGGTGGCCTTTTTTAGTTTAATCTTCTCAAAATCAGCGACAGCACCAGATAGGAATCGCCTACAAAATACGCGAAATCCGCTAAAATTCGTGCTAATCAGTGATTTTAGGCCACGCTTACTTTCACCATGTTCGAGCGGCCCCGGTCGGTAATCGGCAGGGTAGCCGTGTTAATAAACACGTCGCCTTTCTGCAAATTGCCCGTCGTGAGCAGCACCGAGCGCAGGTCAGCAATCGTGCTGTCGGTGCTGATGAAGCGGTCGTAGTAGAAGCAGCGCACGCCCCACACCAGGCTCAGCACGGTGAGCATGGCACGGTCGTCGGTGAAGATAAAAATGTCGGCTTTCGGGCGGTACTTGGCAATCTGGAAGGCCGTGTAGCCGCGGTGCGACATGCCAGTAATCACTTTCGCACCCGTATTCTTGGCCAAGTGGCAGGCAGCCGATAGTACGCTATCAACCATAAAGTTGGGCGAAGCCGGGTCAACCGGCCACCACCGGTGGAACAGCTGCGGGCGGCGGCTTTCCACGCTCTTAATGGTAGCCACCATCGAGCGGATAACCTCGGCCGGGTACTGCCCTACGGCGGTTTCGGCCGAGAGCATCACGGCGTCGGTCCCGTCAATCACGGCGTTGGCTACGTCGCTGGTTTCGGCACGGGTCGGGCGCGGCGCCGTTATCATCGACTCCATCATTTGGGTGGCCACAATGACGGGCTTGCCGGCCTTGTTGCACTTCTCAATAATCATCTTCTGCGCCATCGGCACCTCCTCCATCTTCACTTCCACGCCGAGGTCGCCGCGGGCTACCATCACGGCGTCGGTGAGGGCAATAATCTCGTCGATGTTGCGCAGGCCGTCGGGGGTTTCGATTTTGGCGATTACCCGCGTCGTCTTACCCGATTCGGCAATGATGTTCTTGATAAACCGAATGTCCTCGGCGCGGCGGGCAAAGCTCAGGGCTACCCAGTCCACGTCATTTGCAAGGCCAAAATGCAGGTCCTCAATATCCTTTTCCGTCATGCTCGGGGCCGACACTTCCGAATCGGGCAGGTTGATGCCCTTGCGGGGCTTCACGAGGCCGCCGTACACCACTTCCACGTCCACTTCCTTGTCGCGGTCGGTGGCCAGCACCTTCAGCTCGATTTTGCCGTCGTCAATCAAAATCATGTCGCCGGCTTTCACATCGCGGGCCAGGCCCAGGTAAATCGTGCTCAGGCGCGTAGCCGTGCTGATTTCCTTTTCGCCGCAGACAAGCTTGATTTTGTCACCGGGCTTGATTTCGACCCCGCCGCCTTCCACCTCGCCAAGGCGGATTTTTGGCCCCTGCAAGTCTTGCAGCAAGCCCACGTTGGTACGCAGGTCTTTGTTGAGGCGGCGCACCGTATTAATTACCGACAGGTGCTCTTCGTGGGCGCCGTGCGAGAAATTGAGGCGAAACACATCTACGCCCTCGCGGATGAGCATCGCCAAGCGGTCGTAGGTGTTAGAAGCGGGGCCAACGGTGGCCACGATTTTGGTTTTATTGAACGAGACGGGTGTGGGTTCCATGTAGAAAGGCAGCGCGTTTTAAAAAATCAGGTTTTCCTTATACTTTAGTTCGTAGGGGTCAAATTCGCTGGCGTAGCGCACGGCCCCCAGCGCCGTGAGGCGGTCAAGCAGCTCGGTGCCAGCCAGTTCATCGGCCCCACCCTGCACTTGCAGCAGGTAGTCATATTCGCGGATATCGGGCGCCAAAAAGGGCTTGGGCAGCAGCGAAGGCAGCAGCGCCCGGTTGCGAAACAGCCGCAAAGTAAGCGATTCCTTGGTGTAGAGGTAGTAGCTAAAGGCCAGCGGCCCCTGCTGCACCAGGTTTAATACGAAGTCGGGCTGCCGCACTAGGCGCAGGCGCAGGCCCCGGTTGAGCGCCCAGGCCACGGTGTAGTCGGGCACGCCCGATACGAGGCCGAATAGCGCGAAATCGCAGTCATACTCAGCGTCCAGGGTTAGGGTCATAGTCGGCGGCAGCGAAGCGCAAAGCTACGGCTTTCGGCGGCGCGGCAGCGCCGAGCTAAAACCCACCGGCCAAAATCTTGTACGCCCGCCAAAAAGCCGATTCGCGGGGCGTATAAGAAAAGTAACGTTACTTTGCAGGCAAGTTTCCCCTTAACCCACGACTGCAATGTCTGAAATCGCCGAAAAAGTAAAAGCCATTATTATCGACAAGCTGGGCGTTGAAGCCTCGGAAGTAACTCCGGAA
>JAKONR010000247.1 GCA_022701825.1 Hymenobacteraceae bacterium
AAACCATGCTGCTCAACCTCACCCACGGCACCGGGCTGGCGGGGCTGCACGGCATCCAGGCCAAAAACGGCCACGTGGTGCGCCCGCTGCTGCCTTGCGCCAAAGACGACCTCTACGACTACGTGGTGGCGCACCGCCTCATCTGGCGCGAAGATGCCAGCAACGACAGCCCGGTGTACCAGCGCAACCGCCTGCGCCAGCAGGTGCTGCCCGTGCTGCGCGAAATCAACCCTAGCCTCGATAACACGTTGGCCATCACCGCCGAGCGCGTGGGCGGGGCCGAGGAAATCGTGCGCCGCTACGTGGCCGACACCGCCGCCGAAGCCCGCCGCGACGAGCCCGAGGCCACCTACCTCAGCATCGCTACCCTGCAAAAAACGGCCGCCACGGCGCTCGTGCTGCACGAGCTGCTGCGGCCGTTCGGCTTCTCGTACTTGGTAGTGAAGGACATCGTAGCCGCCTTCCACGCCCCGGCCGGGCGGCAGTTCGACTCGCCCACCCACCGGCTGGTGAAGGACCGCGACCAGCTCGTGATTACGCCCCGCGCGCTGGCCGGCTTCGGCACGTTTCAGCTGGCGGCCGGGCAGCCCGAACTGCGCGCCGATGGCGTGCGCCTCACGGCCGAGCTGCTCGAAATCGACCCTGCTACGTTTGATATTCCCAAGGGCAAAGGCTCAACCGCGCTCGACGCCGACAAGCTAAAATTCCCGCTCACGCTGCGCAAATGGCAGGAGGGCGACACCTTTATGCCGCTGGGCCTCAAAGGCAAGAAGAAGCTGAGCGACTTTCTCATCGACCAGAAAATTCCGCTCAACCTCAAGGATAACGTGCGGGTGCTGACCTCGGCCGACGGTAAAATATGCTGGGTGGTGGGCCTGCGGCCGGATGACAGATTTAAGGTGACCGAGGACACGCAGCGGGTGCTGGTGCTGCGGCGCGGGTAGTGTAAAACGGAGTGGCACTGCGTTTCGCGTTCGGACGTAACCAGACGCGAAACGGAGTGGCACTCCGTTTTACCTACCCTGCAACGCCTGCCGAATCTCGTAGTCCGTTATTTGGCGCGGGTAGTTAGCGTAGTAAATATTATCCTCGTTGAGGCGGTAGCCGGCGGCCAGGGCTTTTTGCGCGGCCAGGAAATAGCGCGGCGCGGCTTGCTTATCGCCCAGCGCCCGGTAGGTCAAACCCAGGTAGTAGTTCGCTTCGGGGTGCTGCGGGTAGGCTTGCAGGCACTGCGTGAGGTAGCTTTTGGCCTGGGCGTAATTCTTCATCTCCAGGTACAAAACGCCGGTGTAAAACAGCGTATTGAAATGCACGGGCTGCTGGCCGCCGGGGCCTTTTTGCTGGCGAATATCCTCTTTGAAATTGGCTTCGGCCCGCTGAAAATTGCCCAGCTCCAGGTTGCACAGGCCCTCAAAAAACGGGTAGGTGTGGTCCATTTCGCGGCTGCCTGGCTTGAGGCGCGCTACTTCTTGAAAGTCAACGATAGCTCCCTCGTAGTCCTTGGTAAAGACGCACTTGAGAAAGCCCCGGTAGGCCAGCCACTTGGTTGGGTCGAGCGCGGCGGCGCGGTTTTCGAGGACGAAGGCTTCGGCGTATTTGCCGTCTTTGATGAGCGGCACGGCTTTTTGCTGGTAGGCGTAGGCCACGTTGGGGCACACGGCCAGCAGGCTGTCGCAGTACTGCGTCCAGCGCGGGTCGTTGTAGCTGTAGCGGTGCGCGCCGTTTTCGATGTACTTGGTTACCAGGCTATCCTGGTAGCGCTGGCTGCCGCAGGGGCCAGCCAGGGTGGGCAGGGCCGCCGACTGGCAGCGGCCCTGGTGTGCGAGCGCCAGCAGGCTAAGGCACCACAGCCACGACGTTGCCATCTTTCAGCTTAAAGGTGAAATACGCGAGGTAGTTGACGGGCGCGTTTTGCAGAGCGCCCACCCGCCACTCGGTAAGGGTTTGAAAATAAGCGTAGAGCGCCTCCACCAAGGCTTTGTCGAAGTGCGTGGGCTGGTACTGCGCGGTGGTTTGCAGCACCTGCACCCGCGGCTGCCGCTGCCCGGCGCAATCGACCACAAACCGAAACGTGACGTAGCCGCTGCCCGCGTACCCCTGCTTTTGCCCCTGCAAAAACGCCTGGGCTTCCCGCGCCAGCATGTAGGAGCTGCGCGGGTATTTGCCCTGCACGCTGTAGTAGCGCGCCCAGCCGGCGCGGGCGCACGCGGGGCTGCGCGCCGAGGTGGTGTCCATGTACTCGCCATCGGGCAGCACGATGCGCTGGGCCAGCGCTGGCAGCCCACTCAGGAGCAAAAGCAGCGTGAAAAGGTAATGCATTGTATAGCCAAGGACGAGTAGCCCGGCGGCGGGTTGCCTCAGTGCATACCGCCCATATTCGACAGCATCAACGCGCAGATACCCAAACCAATCAGCAGCACGAGCAGCGCGGAGAGTATAAAGGCGACCACGTAGTGCATCTTGCCCGACAGCGCCGTAATACCCGCCGCGATGGCATTGATAACGGCCAGCACGACTACCACAATGGCCAGCGCGCCAGGGTTGGCCCCGGTGGCCAGCGCCGCCAGCACCAGCAAGCCCAGGTTGAGGGCCAGCGGCCAGGAAAAGGGCTTTTTCTCGTTGGGTGGGGTCGGCTCCATTGGGTCACATTTGGCTGCACATGCCGTAGCCGATTAGCGCCAGCACCAGGAGGAGTAGCAGGCCCGTTGCAAAACAGCCAAGCTTAGGCGAATTACCGGAAGATTGGGGCTCGCTCATATGATGCCGATTCTTTCGCCGCGTAATTCTTCTAGCCGCGCCAGCTTTTCGGGGTCGCGGTAGAAAATGTTCATCGTCTCGAAGGGAATGATTTTCAAATCCTTGCTCACGATGTGCACGCACGACTTTTTCACGGCCCGCACGTCGAAGTTCCAGGCATCCATAAACTGTAAAATGATGACCCGGAACAGGTTGTCGTAACTCAGGTTGGGGGCCGACACCTGGGGCAGGCAGCAGAGCAGCTGGTTAATTTCGGGCACCACCGTATCCACGGTATTGGCGGTGCTGAAGAGCTTGAGCAAGTGCTGGCGCAGGCGCGGGTCGCGCTCGTACACGATGGTGTTGCCGCTGCTTTGCAGCAGGTCGGCGGGGTCGAGGTAGCGCGTGAGCGGGAACACCTCGCCGTCGAGCTTGAGGGCGTAGGCCATGGCCAGCGCGTCGGGGTTGCAGGGCACGGGCAGCAGGTCGGCGGCCGTGAAAACCGGGCTTTGGGCGATGATGCCCTGGCGCACTTCGGTAAGCGGAAACGAGTCGGTTTCGGGGTTGAAATGCTCGATGCGCCCGGCCGCCTGGGTGGGCTGAAACGTGACGCCGCGCACGCACTTCTGCTGGAGCGCGTAGTCGATGATGGCGCCCATCTCGTCGTCGTTG
>JAKONR010000251.1 GCA_022701825.1 Hymenobacteraceae bacterium
TCACCGCCGAGCGCGCCATTGCCAACATCAACCAGGGCGTGCTGCCCAACAGCACCGCCCGGCAGCCCAACCCCACTACCGGCGTGGGGGCCGACTCGCGCCTGCTTTCGGGCTTTGCGCGGGTGAATTACAATTTTGACGATAAGTACTTGATTACGTCCACGATGCGGGCCGATGGCTCGTCGAAGTTTGCGCTGGGGCAGCGGGTGGGCTACTTCCCGGCCGCCTCGGTGGCGTGGCGCTTGTCGAAGGAAGAATTTATGAAATCGCTGACGCAGGTGTCCGATTTGAAGCTACGCGTGAGCTACGGCTTGTCGGGCAACAACCGCATTTCGGACTTCCTGTTTAGCCAGTATTTCCAGGCCGGCGGCGGGCAGTACGGCTTGAATAAAGCCATCACGCTGGGCACCATCGCCACCTCGCTGCCCAACAAAGACCTGCGCTGGGAAACCACCGTGGCCCGCAACATCGGCCTGGACCTCAGCCTGTTCAACAACCGGGTGCAGTTCACGGCCGATGTGTACAAGAACACCACCCGCGACCTGCTCGTGGACGTGCCCATCACGCCGACCTCGGGCTACAGCACGCAGCTGCGCAATATCGGCGAAACCTCGAACCGCGGCCTCGAACTACAGCTCAGCGGCACGGTGCTGCAAACCAAGGACTTTACCTGGACGGCCAGCTTCAACAGCTCGTTCAACCGCGGGCGCATCGAGAGCCTGGGGCCGATTCAGAGCATCCTTAGCAACTCGGGATGGGCCAGCACGGCCATTTCCTCTGATTTTATCGCCCGCGTGGGCGACCCCGTGGGCTTGATGTACGGCTACGTCACGGACGGCTTCTACACCGCCGCCGACTTCAAAAGCTACAACGCCGCCACCCGCACCGGCGTGCTGCAAGATGGCATCGCCTCCGACGCCACGGTGCAGGGCCAGCCGGTGGCCCCCGGCATCATCAAGCTCAAGGACCTGAACGGCGACGGCGTGGTAAACAGCCTCGACCAGACGGTAATCGGCAACGCCAACCCCAAAATGACGGGCGGCTTCAACCAGCAATTCACCTACAAGGGCTTCGACGCCAGCATCTTCCTCAATTTTGTGGTGGGCAACAGCGTGTACAACGCCAACAAGCTGGAATACACCTCGGCCGTGAACCCCTACAGCAACATGCTGGCCACCATGAACGGCCGCTACCGCACCATCGATGCCAACGGCGCGCCCATCACCGACCTGGCCACCTCGGCCCAGCTCAACCAGGATGCCACCATTTGGCAGCCCACACGGCAGCCGTTCTTCCATTCGTGGGCGGTGGAAAGCGGCTCGTTTTTGCGCGTCAACAACATCACCATCGGCTACGCCCTGCCCAAGGCGCTGATTGCCAGAATCAAGCTCACGCAGGCCCGCGTGTACGCCACGGTCAACAACATTTACACCTTCACCGGCTACTCGGGCTACGACCCGGAGGTGAACACGCGCCGCTCGTCGCCGCTCACGCCGGGCGTCGATTACGGCGGGTATCCGCGCAGCCGATTGATGCTGCTGGGGCTGAATTTGTCGCTGTAAGCGGCTCGCCGGGCGGGTAATCTCACCCCCCGGCCCCCTCTCCTTAGGGAGAAGGGGAGCCAACCATCAGCAAACGTGGACTTACGCTAATAAGTCGCCAGGCTCCCCCTCTCCCCAAGGAGAGGGGGCCGGGGGGTGAGGTTACCCGCCCGGCGAGCCAGCTTCCACTACCATTCCCCACCCCCTTATCTATATGAAATTCACTACCATCCGCGCTGCTTGGCTTACTGCCACCCTGGCCGGCGCGCTGGGCGGCATTACCGCCTGCAAAAACTACCTCGACGTGAACCCGCAGGCGCTGTACGCGGGCGAAGACACGTTTAGCGACGTGGCCGGGGCCACGTCGGCCGTTATCGGGGCCTACGATTTATTGTCGGGCGATACGTCTTACGGCACGCGCCTGAATTTGTATTATCCCTATGACACCGACGAGATGCAGGCCAGCCCGCTCTCGCTGGCCGATGGGGCGCGCCTGAGCATAGCCCGCTACACGGCCTTGCCGGTAAATGCTGAAGTGCGCAACCCTTGGAATACGCTGTATCAGGGCGTGGAGCGGTCAAACATCTGCATCAAGTACATTCCGCAGATGGGCTTGTACACCAATGGCAGCGCCGCCGATACGGCCGCGCTACACCGCCTATACGGCGAGGTACTGACCTTGCGGGCGCAGTACTATTTCGAGCTGATTCGCAACTGGGGCGACGTGCCGATGCCCATGCAGCCGTCCATCGACGCGCCGACGCTCAACCTGCCCAACTCGGACCGCAACGCCACCTACGACAAGCTGCTGGCCGACCTGGCGCAAGCCGAAAAGCTGGTGCCCTACCGCTCGGGCGCGGGCGCGGCCAGCGAGCGCATTACCAAGGGTGCGGTGAAGGCGCTGCGGGCGCGCATGGCGCTGTTTCGGGGTGGGTGGCGGGCCAATGCCAGCACCGGCCAGATGGAGCGCCCCAGCGACTACCTCAACTTCTACCGCATTGCCCGGCAAGAGTGCCAGGAGCTGATGAACCGGCGCACCGAGCATACCTTGAATCCCAGCTTTTCGGACCTGTTTCGGAGCATCAACGAGCTGCGGTTTGATGCCTCTAACGAGATTATTTTTCAGGTGGCAATGGCCGGCTCCAGCGCACAGTCGGACAGCAAGCTGGGCTATTACAACGGGCCGAAGCTGAACGGTTCTTCAACCTACGGCACCTCTAGCGGCTCGATTGGGGCCGTGCCGACCTACTTCTACGCCTTCGACTCGACCGACGTGCGCCGCGACATTACACTGACGCTCTATACCCTAGAGAGCAACAACCAGCAGAAGGGTACGCCCCTCACCGCCCTCAACACCAGCGGTGGCGGCATGACCGACGGCAAATTTCGGCGCGACTGGCGGGTGCCCGCCCTGCCCGGCGTCAACAACTACTTGCAGTACAACTGGCCCATCATTCGCTTTGCCGATGTGCTGCTGATGTTTGCCGAGGCCGAAAACGAGCTAAACGGCCCCACCGCCACCGCCCTGGCCGCCGTGCAGGAAGTGCGCAACCGCGGCTACGGCGGCAACCAGACACTGGCTCGCCTACCCGCCAGCACCACCGCTAGCAAAGCCAGTATGTTTGATGCCATCGCCAACGAGCGCTTTCTGGAGCTGGGCGGCGAGGGCATCCGCAAGTACGACCTCATCCGCTGGAACCTGCTGGCCCAGAAAATAGCCGACGCCCGCACCAACCTCGCCGCGCTGCAAGCCGGCACCGGCCGCTACGCCGGCTACCCTACCACCGAGTACTACCGCGTGAGCAACGGGGTGGTGCAGTGGGCGCGCTCGTTCTACAAGCCCGCCCCGGCCACCGCGCCCACCGGCACCACCGCCGTGAGCTGGCGCACCGCCATCACGGCTACCTCGATTGCTAATCTGGCCTCCGAATACCGCCCGAACGCGGGCAAAGAGCTGCTGCCCATTCCGCAGACGACGCTGGACGCGAACCCGAATGTGAAGCAAAATTTTGGGTATTAGATAATCGCTTTCGCATGAACCTCACCCCCTAGCCCCCTCTCCAAAAAAGAGGGGAAACTAGTTTTTAGTTTTCTAGCCTAAAGACTAGCTTGTTAAAACTAGAGCTAGTCCCCCCTCTTTTTTGGAGAGGGGGCTAGGGGGTGAAGTTCCCCGGGCGGCGAGCCCACACAACATCATCCATGAAACCAGCAAATACCCGCCGTAGCTTCCTGAAACTAGCCGGCCAAGGCCTACTCGCCGCGCCCGTCGCGGCCTCGGCCATCGGCCACGTAGCCGCCGCTCCTGCGCCCACCGCGAAGCCCGCCCCTACCCCACCCAAGCCCAAAATCACGCTTAATATCCGCGATTTTGGCGCTACCGGCGACGGCACTACCAAGGATACCACTGCCATTCAGCAGGCGCTGGACCGGTGCTGGGTACTAGGCGGCGGCGAGGTGCTGGTGCCGGCTGGCAACTACCTAACGGGGGCGATTGCGTTGAAATCGAACACGCTTCTGCGCTTCGAAAAAGATGCCGTGCTGCTGGGCTCGCCCGATTTTGCCGACTACCCGGTGATGCAGGTGCGCTGGGAAGGCAAGTGGATAGCGGGCCACGTGGGCCTCATCTACGCCGTGGAGGCCAACAATGTCGGGGTAGTCGGGCCGGGCCAAATTAGGGGCAACCACGCACTCGGCGGGCGGCCCACGCCCGAAAACCCGCTGCGCCACCCGGCCCTAATTGAGCCGATTGGGTGCAATGGGCTGCGCTTCGAGGACTTCTCGACCGATTACTTTCGCATGTGGTGCCTGCACCCGACCTATTGCCAGAATATCAGCATCAAGAACCTCACCATCCGCAGCACGGGCGGCAACGGCGACGGCATCGACATCGACTCGTGCCAGCACGTGCGCATCGAGGGCTGTGACATCAACACCGGCGACGACTGCATCTCGCTCAAGTCGGG